>JBJTIX010000078.1:0-7998 GCA_046095205.1 Opitutia bacterium | reverse complement strand
ACCAAGGCACGTTCGTCCGCGCCACCGCCCCGCACATCCTCAACCTCGACCTGCCCGCCGCGCTCCAAGGCCAGCCGCAGGCCCGTCAGATGGAACTCCTGCGCGCGCTGAACGCCGAACACGCGGCCAACCATCCGGGCGAGACCGACCTGCAGGCCCGCATCCAGAGCTACGAACTCGCCGGCCGCATGCAGCTCGCCGCCAAGGAGGCTTTTGATATCTCCTCGGAGCCGAAGCACGTGCTCGAACTCTACGGCGTCGGCCGCAAAGAGTGCGACGACTACGCCCGCCGCTGCCTGATCGCCCGTCGCCTCGTCGAGCGCGGCGTGCGCTATGTGCAGGTACTCAACCAGGGACAGAGCTGGGACAGCCACGGCTCGATCAAGTCCGCCCTGCCAACGCTCTGCGCCGCCACCGACCGTCCGAGCGCGGCGCTGGTCGCAGACCTCAAACAACGCGGCCTCCTCGACAGCACCATCGTCCATTGGGGCGGTGAGATGGGCCGCCTGCCGGTCCTCCAGAACGACGCCGGCGAAACCAAGTGGGGCCGCGACCATAACACCTACGGCTTCAGCCAGTGGGTCGCCGGCGGCGGCTTCAAAGGCGGCCTGACCTACGGCGAGACCGACGAATGGGGCCACAAGGCCGTCAAGGACGTCGTGAACCATTACGACTGGCATGCCACGATGCTTTACTGCTTCGGCTTCGAACACGACAAACTGACGTATAAGCGCAACGGGACCGCGCTGGCCCTCACCAACAACCAGCCCGCCCGGGTGGTGAGGAAGCTGCTGGGCTGATTTGTCCGACGAGGACTCAGCCGTGCGCCTTCTCGGTCTGCACCGAGGGCGAGACGGCCCGGATCACGTACTTAGGCGCCACTCCGCCCGCCACCAGGGCCACCACGCAGAGTAGGATCGGCCAGCGCTCCCGCGGGGAGGCGTCGGGAATGATGAGGACGTTCTTGGGCAGCACGCCCAGGAAGAGCGTGGAATAGAGACGGAGCAGGCTGATCGCGTTGAAAGCCGTCGCGAAGAGCAGGCAGAGCCCGATCCACGAACGCGACTCGAGCACGCCCTGGAAGAGCAGGTCCTCCGAGACGTAGCCCAAGGTGCCGGGCAGACCGAACAGAGCGAGGGCGCAGACGAGGAACATCACGGCCATCTGCGGGGCCCGGACGGCGAGGCCGAGCTTCCCCGCGGGGTCGGCGACATCCATCACGCGCACTTCCAGCATGCGGAGCACGCCGCAGATGCCGCCCAGGGCCACCGCCAGCACCAACGCATGGACGGCGGCGCCCATCAGACCCTCCTCGTTTCGTGAAAACAGCCCTGCGACGACGAAGGCCGAGTGGCTGATCGCGACGTTCGCCAGGATGCGCCTCGGCTTGTGTTCCGCGAAGTTGCGCATGCTAGAAAGCATCGCCGAGACCAAGGCCGCCGCGCCGATCCAGCCGGGCAGTTCGACGGTCGAAAAGAGCGCGTCGCCGGCCTGGCCCGCGATGAGCAGCGCCATGGGCAGCAAAGGTCCGTTCTCGAACGCATCCACCACCCAGCCCTGGGCCGGGAAGAGACCCGCCCGGATCCACACCGCGGCGGCCAGCGTAAGGCCGGCGGCGGCTCCGCCGGAGGGCAGCAAGGTCGAGACGGTGAGCATGACCGCGCTCAGACCCAGCCCGAGAAGCACGCCGCGGCGTCGGCCTTCGGGTCCGAACATCCCCGTCAGGAAGGGCACAGTCGTCAGCCACCAGCCCAGGCAGACCAGCCTGGCGTCATGCGACAGCACCGAAAGCAGGATGGCCCCGAGCAGCAGACCGAGGCCCGGGAGCCGCAGGCCCCTGCGGTCACGACGCGGCGCGACCAGGGCGAGCACCACCGCGACCGAGGCGAGCACCGATGCCAATACTGAAAAGGAGCGCATGGAAAGGGGTCAGGAAGTGAGGCGGTCGAACCAGCGAAGCCCCCGGGCGATCGCCTTGGCGGGCATGACGACGAAGCGGCCGACCACCGCGTCATAGAAGCCGCGGCCGATGCCGATGCGGTAGAGGAAGAGATGGGCGCCGTACGGCAACACCGATTCGAGCGGAGAGCCCGGGGCGTCCAACCGGCCGCCGGAAGCGGAGTGCACCATGCCGTGGTCATGGAGCATCGAAGGCGCCCGAAGGAACTGGAGCGTGCGGATGATCGCATGCCCGGCCATGTGGAGGGCGGCCAGACCGGTCCATCCGAGGCCGATTTCGATGAAGATCAGGGCCAGCTGAGTCTGGGAAGCGTAAGCCAGGGAAGTCTTGGCGTCGCAGCTGGTCCGATGCGCGAGCGTGGTGAGGAGGGCCGTCGTGACGCCGATGAACACGAGGAGGGCCACGGCGACGGAGGAGTGGCGGATGAGCGGCTCGATGCGCAGGAGCAGGTAGGCGCCGGCGTGGACGCTGATCGCCCCGTAGAAGACGGCGCTGGAGGGCGTCGGACCCTCCATGGCCCGGGCGAGCCAGCCGCAGAAGGGTCCCTGGGCCGACTTGCCGCTTGCGGCGAACACCAGCAGCACGGCGAGGACCGAGGCCCACTCCGGACCGGCGGCGTTGACCGCCTCCCATGAACCGCCGCCCAGGCCGTGATGGGCCAGGAAGACCGCGGACAGGATGAAGAGGTCGGCGATCCGGTAGGTGCCGAAGACGCGCTGGGCGTTGCGTACGGGATCGGGACGCACCTGGAAGAAACCGATCAGCAGCACCGAGGTGATGCCGATGATCTCCCAGCCGGCGATGAGCAGGTCCAGTGAGCCGGCGGAGAACACCACGGCGGCGCCGAGCGAAAAGAGCTGCAACAGCAGGAAGAAACGCAGGAACCCGGGGTCGCGATGCAGGTAGCGCACCGAGAAGGTGCCGACCACGCCGAGCAGCACCGCGGAGGCCAGCAGGAAACAACCGCCGAGGACATCGGCGGAGAAGACCAGCCGGTAGGAGTGGTGCGGAAGGTCGAACCAGGAGCCGAAGTCAAGGGTCACGGGACCGCCGCCCGAGAGCACCACGGCGAGCAGGCCTCCTGCCGAGAGCACGGCTCCCGCCGAGACCATCCGGATGAAGGCGGCGATGATGCGCTCGGAGGGGAGGATTCCGATCAGCCAGAGGGCGGAGGCCGTGAACACGAGCGTCGCGGGCGCGCAGAGCAGGAAGGCCAGGAGATGCGAGGGGTTCATGGAGCCAAGGTCAGGAGGACGCGTCGTCGCCGCGCATCATGCGGCCCGGCCGGGAGGCCGGATCCGGGCGACGGGAAGATGGCCGGACTTGCCCCGGTAGAACGCGACGCTGGAGGGGGCTTCGGGCAGGGGCTCCTCCTCGCCGACCAGCGCCTCCCAGACCCCGGCGCCGCGGTAGCAGGCGATTCCGCTCCCGTCGGGATCCAGGACGGCGAGGCGTATCCACCGGTTCTCGACGAATTCGACGAGCAGCGGGTTGGCGCGGATCACGCGTTCAAGGCGCTCCCGGGGACATTCGATGACGAAGAGGATGCGCACGGGCTCGTGGATCTCCACCATCTGGAGCGGCAGCCCGGTCCGCAGGTCGCCCTGGTAGCCGTTCATGACGCCGACAAGGCCGGTGACATTGTGCGGCAGCTTGGTGCCGCAGCCGTAGCCCTCGTTGTCGACGAAGCTGAAGTAGTATTCGAGACTGATGCCTCCGCAGACGGGTATCACGGCGCCGAGGACGGCGGCCAGGGACCTGCCGTCGACGTCGGTGACGGGGTCGTAGCTGACGAGGAACGCGCGGCGGTCGAAGAAAAGCCCCCTGGTCCGCTCACGCCGCCCAACCACGGCGACGGAATTGGTGCAGTGGCCGTATTCGGGGCGCGGCTCCGCCAGATGCTCCGACCGCTCCTCGACGTGGCGCAACGCGCCGTCGGGACCGAGGTCCGACGCCGCGGCCTCGAAGCGCCGCGCACGCTCGAGGGCGTTGGACGCCCTGGCCCGGTCCAGCAGGGCGCGCAACGCCTCAAGGTCGGGGCGGTGGGAATCGGGCATGCGCTCGAGGTCGTAAAGGTCCACGGCGTCGCTGCAGGTGTCGTGATAGCCGCCGACGAACCAGACGTCGTCACCGATGGTCACGCCCTTGTCGCGGCGCAGGGCCAGCCTGACCTCCGGAAGATTGGCCATGGCGGCGAAGAGCCTCGCGTTGGGACCGCCGCGCCGTCCGCCGCAGGCTCCGCAGTCGTGCGCGGACTCATGGGGGTTGTTGAGGCTGATGCTGCCATGACCGAGCACCGTCACCAGTCGCGCATGGCCTGAGACCAAACCCGCGGGGACGAGCACGGAGGCGACCCGGTCGGACATCTCCGCGACGGTGAACCCGCTGAGCAGGCCGGCGGTCGCCTGCTTGGAATCCTCGCCCTCCCTCATGAAGCGCAGCTCCGTCCTGGGCTCCGGAAGGAAGAGATCGTTGAGACGGCCCGTGAATCTCGCGAAACGACGCGGGCTGAGGACACGGAACAGCAGGGGGAAAAGGCTGAAGGCGCCCAGCAGGGCGGTGCTGACCGCTCCGCGGAAGACGGTGCCGGAAGCGACCTCGACCTGCCTCATGTAACGCCCCCACATCCTTCGCAGCCGCTGGCGACGCGCCTGCTCGGACGCCTGGACGGGAGCCTCGCGGACCTGATGCGCGGGCTTGACGACCACGGGGCAGAGGGAGACGCCTTGGGCGTCGTCGATGCCCGCGTAATCGATGGCGCAGCCGAAGAAGCCGGCGGCGCCGTAGGTCCGAAGTCCCGGCTCGGCCTCCTCCAACGCGCGCCGGAAGGATTCTTCGCGTTCGTCGATGCAGCAGACCACCTGCGCGGCCGGCCTCGCGGCGGGCGTGGAAGCGGGGACCGCGGCATGCCGGCGGAGGGGGATGAGCACCTGCCTTTCGTGCCGGCGCTCATAGGCCAGGTGCCAGACCCTCCTCCGCTCCACCTCGTTGAAGCGCTCGAGCTCTTGCCGGAGCGAGTCGAACTCCACTGCGGAAAGGCCGCGGATGACGTCGCTGTTCAGCCCGAGCAGCTGCGCCGCGTCATGCAGACGGGCGAGGGCCGTGAGGGGGTCGTGCGGCGCCGCGCGGACCGGAAGGTCCCGCCACGCGCCCGCGTCACCCAGGATGTCCTCCAGCGCCACGACGACGTAGGTCAGGCGCAGCGCGAGGAATTCCATCAGGGAAAGCGAGAGCCTGCGGTGAGGCGCCAGGGCCGGATCCTTCTCCAGACAACGGACCAGACCGGCCCAGCCGGGAAGGGCGAGCAGCTCGGCGGTGACGAAGTCCCCGAACCGGTCCTCGCTGACGGCCAGACGCCCCAGCATCTCGAGGACGGTGTGCTCCGCGTCAAGGCCGGCGCGCTCCTGACGCAGCATCTCCTCGGGAATCCCCGAGAGATGGGCCCTCTGGACCGCAAGCGGACGGGACATGAGCCTTCGGGCGGCCCGCAGAAGACCGAGTTCGCGGAACGGCATCTCCCAGTAGGCGAGCCCCTGGTCGACGAAGGCTCCGACGATCCTGATCAGCGGCGCGTGCACGATCTCGTCGAGATCGGTCTGACGCGCCGCCCTCACGGCTTCGTGCGGACGACGCGGACGGACCGCCTGGCCCCCGGTTTCCTCGACGCCCAGACGGTCCCGACAGGCCTGCCAGAGGCGCTCCGGCGTGTCCGAGGCGAGAGCCCGGGAGGAGGGGCCGGGCAGATCCTGACGGAAGGACCCCAGCATGTCGCCTTCCTCGAGATACCATGCGATGTTGCGTCCGTTGACCGGAAGCACGCCGGGAATGAGCAGCGCCTTGCGCAGCCGGCGACGGGTCAGACCTCCGCCGCCGATGACGGCGTCGGGTTCGGAATCCAGGATCGCGTCAACGTCCTCCTCGAGCACGCGGCCGCGCCCCAGGGCGTCACGGTAGGCCCGTTCGGACATGTACGGCTCCGTGCCGAACAGCCGGGAGGCGTTCACGACGGCCTCCTCGAAGGGCTGATGCTGGAAGGCGTGCAGGGTGTTGTGGTGGATGAACACGCCGATGGGCCCCTGGGCGGGGAGGTAGTGCGAGGCGTGCTCGACCGCGTGCCTCAGGGCGTCGAGGGGGCCGGATCCTGACTTCATCGCGCGCTCGTCGGAAGGATTGTCTCAGGCCGTCGCCTTGCGGCGGGCGGCCAGGGGATGCCCGGAGACCGGAACCTGTTCCTCCAGCCCGTCGATCAGGAGCTCGCGGTCCTCCAGCCTCCAGTCCGCGGCCATCTCCTGCAGCTTCTTCATCACGCTGTGGTCGACCAGCTGGCAGGAGGAGAGGTCGATCGTCACCTTGCGATGGACGGAAAGCTCCAGGAGTCGCCTCCGGAGCGGGAGCCAGTTGCTGAAGACGACCGAGGCGCGGACGCGCACGACGGGATGCCCGCCGGAATGGTCGACGTCGGCCTTGGGGAGGAAGAGGTTGGCGGGCGAGGTCCCGCTGATGAGATGCTGGCCCAGCTTCACCAGAATGCCGATCAGGATGCCGACGAGAAGGTCCGTGGCCAGGGTCGCCACCATGGTAGCGACGAAGACGACGAGCTGTCCTCGGCCGACGTGCCACATGTGCCGGAACTCCCTGGGTGAAGCGAGATTGTAGCCCGTGAACACCAGCATGCCGGCCAGGGCGGCCAAGGGGATGTTGTTGAGCAGCCAGGGGACCGAGGCCACGAGGAGGAGCAGGAAGGCGCCGTGCCAGAAGTTGGCCCAGCGCGTGCACGCTCCGTTGTTGCGGTTGGCGCTGCTGCGCACAATCTCGCTGATCATCGGGATGCCTCCGATGCAGGAGACTAGGACGTTGGCCAGGCCGACCGCCAGGAGGTCGCGGTTGGGATTCGTCCTTCGCTGCCAGGGATCGAGGAGGTCGACGGCCTTGGCGCTCAGGAGCGATTCCAGCGAGCCGACCAGGGAGAACATCAGGACCCACTTGAGACTGGGACCGCTGAACACGGCCGAGAAGTCGGGGAACTGCACGCCGCTCAGAATATTCATCGGCAGGCTCACCAGATACCTGGGGCTGACCTCGTACTGGTGCCCTTCGAACTGGTAGACGTGCTGATGCTGGACGTCGAACAGGAGGGCCAGGGGCGTGGCGACCAGGAGCACGACCATCGGTCCGGGGATGACCTGCGCCCAGCGGGCCTTGACGAAGCCCCGGCCGAACAGGATCACGAGCGAGACGAGGCCGATCAGGGCGATGGCGGGGTTCATCGTGATGAGGCTGTGCGGGACCTCGATCAGCAGCTGCAGCGGGGTCTTGGCGACGGCGGTCACGCCAAGCGCGACGTGGATCTGTTTGGAGACGATGATGATGCCGATGGCGGCGAGCATGCCGTGCACGGCGGCCACGGGGAAGAACTCGCCGAGCACGCCGAGCCGGAGGGCCGCGAAGACGACCTGCACGCACCCCGCGACGAGACCCACCGCCAGGGCCTTCTCGTAGCCGAGCTCCTGCACGCAGCCCAGCACGATGACGATCATGCCGGCGGCCGGCCCCTTGACGGTCAGTTCGGAATTGCTGATGAACGGCGCGAGCATCCCACCGACGACGGCCGTGAAGATGCCCGCGATGGGCGGAACGCCCGAGGCGATCGCGATGCCGAGACAGAGCGGAAGCGCGATGAGGAACACCAGGAATCCGGACAGGACGTCCTTCGTGAAGTGCTTCCTGAATCCGCCGAAGTCACCGACGGGGACTTCACCGGCAGGTTGGACGATGCTTGGCGTTTCGGACATGTGAGAGCGCGTCGGGGGTTGGGCAAGGGAACGAAGATTTAACATTCTTTCCGAGGAAATGTTGCTCTGACAGGCCACATGCCAAGACCTTGCGTCTGATGAGCCGCTTGGATCGTCGGAGGCTATTGCAGGATTTGTGCGTCTGCCTGGACCATGCCCTGCGACCGCACCCAGCCGCCGTCCGCGCGGGCATCGATTTTACGGGAGACAAGGTCCGCCGGGCGTGCCAGAAGACTCCCATGCAAA
>JBJTIX010000077.1:0-16041 GCA_046095205.1 Opitutia bacterium | reverse complement strand
CGATCCGCCCGCCAGGTCTTCCAGCCCGATGACGGTGCGTTCGGTGCCGGCGTCCACCATCACCTCGACGCCGCGGAACGGCGCCCCCATGAAATCGAAGTCCTCCATCTTCACGCGGCCCGTCGTGCGCGCCCCCAGCTTCATCCACTCGCCCTCGACGTCAATGTACGCGTAAGGGTGGCGGCGGGCACGGAAGAGCGACCACAGCTCTGTCCACCACCGCCCCAGCACCTGGTCGAGGCATCCGTGCGCAAGCTCTCCGCGCAGGTGCAGGGTGAAGGGCCCGCCGGCGGACAACGACAGTTCCGCCTCGCCCGACACCGAGGCCAGACGCACCTCGCTCAGCCGGAGCGGCTTCGGCGCACGGGAGGGATCGAAGTCGAAGCGCGCGGTCAGCGGCAGGTCGGCTCCGGGAAGGATGGAGCGCGAGGAGAGGCCGAGCGCGGTCAGTCCGCTGAAGTCAGCCGCGCCTTCGGCCCTGGCCAGCCGGCCCGCCTCGTCCGCTACGAATCGTGCGTCGCGCAGGACCGCGGACCCCGTCAGGCCGACGACGGCGGATTTCAGGGCGTCGCGCAGCGCGGCGACGGAGAGCAGCTCGTCCGCGCACAGGTCGGCCCTTCGTACCGAGAGCTCCCGCCAGAGGCGGCCGGACGTCGCCAGGCGGCCCTGCGCCCGTGAGGCGCCGGTGGAGAGCGTGAACTGCGTCTCCGCCGCTCCGTCCTGCATGATGACCGAATCGGTCTCGCAGCGGAAGGAGGGCCAGCCGGGCGTGGAGCCGGCCGCCTTCGCGGTCAGGCGCAGATTTCCGGCTTCGCCGACGGGAGAGAGCGCCACGCCCACGTCGGAGAGGGAAATCCTTGTTCCAGCCGCTTCGAATGCGAGCGCCGCCGCCTCCGCCTGCGCCGACCATGTGGTGACCGCCCCCCGCGCCGAGAGGCGCAGCGAGGCCTCGAGCCGGACGGACTCCGCGCGGGCGCCCGCATAATCCATGCCGGCGGCCAGCGCCTCGATCCTCGAGATGCACCCTCCCGCTCCGTCAGGACGCAGCCTCATCTCCACCGAGCTGATGCCTGCGGATTCGGCGGTCCGCGCCCACTCCTCGGCCTGTCGGAGGCGGGAGGGCAGGGATGTCGTGGCCTGCCCGGAAGCCTGCATCTGAAGCAGCGGCGATTCGCCCGTGATGAAGACGTGGGTGCCGCGCGTCCGCAGTCGGACCGACCTCAGCACGACCCAGCCGCCCTCCAGCGCCAGGTCGCAGTCCGCCCGCTCCACGATCGGCCTCGGCCTTCCGTCCCCGGTCAGCCCGGCCGGCAGCGTGAGCCGGCCATCCGTCACCTTCAGCCCCGTCAGATCGAGTCTGCCGGCGAAGAGGCCGGCGAGGCTCAGCCGCAGATCGACCCGTTGCGCCGTCAGCACGTCCTCGCCCGCTCCGTCGATGCCGATGCGCACGTCCTCCGCGCGCAGCGAGCGGTCGGGGCTCACCAGCAGCGCCCTCGCCCGGAAGCGCACGCCCTGTTCGGCCAGCCGGGCGGCGACCTTCTCCATGACCGCTTCAGGCAGGCGGATCGCCTGGTCCGTCTTCGCCAGCCAGAGCAGCGTCAGCTGGCAGGGCAGCAGCAGGGACAGGCTCGTGTAGGCCAGGCCGCGCAGGAAACGCCTCAGCGCCGGCCGCTCCGGCGTCCCGCTCATCTGGGCGCCAGCAGGGGGGTGATCGTCTCGGCCTGCGAGGTCTCGAGCAGGAACTCGTCGGGATCCGCCTCGTCGCGCAGCAGCAGCGTCCGCGTGTTCACCGGAGCCGAGCATAGGTAGGTGCGGAAGGTTTCCGCCGAGGCGCCGGTCCCGCTGGCCGCACGGTCGGTCACGCGAATCTCATAGCGCCATCCTCCGGCGCCCGTGTCGCGGTTCGGGAACTCGGCCGCGCGCAGGTCGGACATGACGGCGGCCGCGCGCCGCGACGCGGGCGCGTCCAGCGAGCCCGTGCCCGTCCAGGATCCGTCCGGCCCCAGGCGCGATTCGCCGATCACCGTGCCGTCCTCCTTCCGCGTGATGCGGAGCCCGGTCACGCGCGCCCCCTGCGGGAGCGTCGCGACGGTCCGCAGCCGCCAGGCCTGCGGTTCCACCTCCATGTGCCCGCTCGCCAGCGCCGCCAGGTCGCAGACCGCGCCCTGCGGCGCGCCCTTCGCCTGCACCAGCGCCGCGCCGGGGCGTCCTTCGGGGTCGCCCGAGAAGCCGATGAGCATTCGTTCGCCTCCGAACTCCAGCTCCACCGCATGAAGCGGCGCGCTCTCCGCCCTGCCGGTCGCGGGCAGAGACATGTCCGGACCGGATCGCAGGGCGCGGAGGCCCGCCAGTCCTTGGAGGAACTTCATGACGACCCGCACCTCGGCCTCGCGCCGCCGGGTGGCCGTGGAACCCGGGGCCACCGGAATCTCCCAGCGAGCATCGCTGCCGGGCGAATCCAGGCGGTGGAGCGTGAGCGAACGACCGCCGGAGGTGATGGTGAATCCCGTCACGAGCGCGGGGTCGAAGTCCGCCGGCCGGGCCGAGGCCAGCGTCTTCGCGGCGTTCCGCCAGACGGCGAGACGCTTCGTCTCCACGAGGAACGTGGACGGATTGTCCTCCAGCCGGGCCCAGGACAGGTCCGGCGAGCCGGTGGCGGGTCCGCCCAGCAGCAGCACCTGGCGGCGCGAGTTGCCTTCCAGCGCGATGCGCAGCGTGGGCGCGCCGAGGCCCGTCTCCTCATCGGCGGCCTGCTGGAACCTGGTCGCGCGCAGTCCGGTGAGCTCCGAGACGGCGCGGACCGAGGAATCCTGGTCGGCCAGCGCGTCGAAGGGCGTCTCAAAGCGCCACTCCGGACCCGTCTGGTTGCGGCCCGGTCTCGCGCGGGCCTCGGAAAGCATCGAAACCGCCTCGCCCGAAGCCGACTTCACCGAGACCGCGCGCGCCTCGAAGTCGGCGACTTCGAAGACCTTGTCCACGCGGTAAGATTCGGGTTTGGCGGAGAGCACCGAGGCCATCGCCTCCGCCAGGGGCACCACGCGCTTGCCGCCGCCCGTCTTGCCGCCGTCCGAGAGCAGGAAGAGGTTCCGGGTCGACGGCTGGATCCCCGCCTTCGCCTCGATGGTCATGCTCGCGGCGCCTTTCACGCTCACCGTCCAGCGCGGACGGTCGAGCCCGTAGGCCGCGAGGCCCTGGGCGTCCGACTCGTCGACCGGGAATCCCGCGTCGGGCGAGATGAAGCGCAGCTCGTCGACGAGCCGCTGCACCGCCCAGACGTTCGCCTGCCACCGGTAGGGCTCCGTCACCTTCCAGACGCCCGACTGACGTTCGAGCGCGAGGCGCTGCTCCCCGTCGGCCACCGTCACCCTTTCCGGATCGGCAGGGAAGATCTGCAGGCGTTCCGTTGCCGGAGCCCGGTGGGAGGAGGTGGCCTTCCAGACGAGCGCAAAGGCCGCGAGGTTGGCCAGCAGGAGAACGATCGTGGTCCGCGAGGGCCGCATGCGGCGCTAGGTTCTGCGGCGCCAGACGGAAACCGCAAGCCCGACCGCCAGCGCCGCCAGCGGCACCATGGCGAAACGCAGTCCGAGGGCCCAGAAGTCGGTCGTCGTGGCGGTCAGCTGGTAGGCGGCCGCCGTGCGCGAAGGTAGCGACACCGCCCGGTTGCGGTCGGTGAGCCAGGCGGCGCACTGCACCATGAAGACGCGGTTGCCGCCGCGGGCGAGCCGTGCGTTGGCGGCGATGTCCGAGGTGCCGACCACCACGAGCCGCCCGCCGCTGCCGCCCGCCCCCTGCCTGATGCCGGTCGCGCGTTCGGCCGCCGCGGCGATGCAGACGGGGCCGGC
The DNA here is from genome assembly GCA_046095205.1 of Opitutia bacterium. Lineage (GTDB taxonomy): Bacteria > Verrucomicrobiota > Verrucomicrobiia > Opitutales > UBA953 > UBA953. The sequence goes on along the minus strand of JBJTIX010000077.1, from coordinate 12,199 downwards.
CTGGTCGCGGGCGATGTCGTACCGCACGGGGTTCCGCTTCGGGTCGGCTTCGCCCCAGGCGGCGTCCGAGGAGAAGATCAGCTGCCACACCCCGAGGGTGCTGTCCGGTGCGCTGCCCTCGTCGAACCTGGCCGGACGGACGCGCGAGGCCACCAGGGGGAGGTCCTGTTCCTGAAGCGCCTTGGTCAGCGGGTGGATGCGTGAGTCGAGCCGGGTGAGCGCGATGTCGCCGTCGAGCGTGCGGCGTCCGGGGTCCGGTTCCTGCAGTTCGGCCTCGGGTGAGAAGATTCCCCATTCGGAAAGGAGGGAGTCGAGGCCGTGGTCACGACCGGGTTCGAGCAGCGCGAGCACGCGCCCGTTGCGTTCCATGAGGTAGGAGCGGAGCCGGCCCGTCTCGGCGGCGGAGAGGGCCACCTGGGGCCCGGGGATCATGACCATCGCGGCGTCGCGCGGGATCTCGGGCGAGACGGCCAGGTCGAGCGCCCGGACCTCGAAGTTGCGCGCCCGCAGCAGCAGCGAGAGCTGCGAGATGCCGCGCGCCAGGGAGACGTCCTCGAGGCCGAGCTCGCCGTGCCCGCGGGTGACGTAGCAGACGGCGGCCCGCTCCTCGGTCACGTCGATCAGGGCCGAGGTCACGGCCTCCTCGCCCCGGAAGGCCCCCGTGTTGTCGGTCAGCTCGCGCCGGCGCACGTAGCGGGCGCGGCCGTTGCAGGTGACGATGAGCGCGGTTTCGGCGTCGGGCGCGCCGTGGCGCGCGGCGATCTCGGAGAGCAGCGACGCGTTCTTTCCCCCGCCGACCGGCTCCACCTGGAACCACTGCGCGCCGCCGCGTCCGGCCTCCAGCGCGTAGGCGTCGAGGAGCCGCCGCAGCCGGGAACGCAGCAGCTGCGACTCGTCCGAACCGTCGCCGGCCAGCACGAGCGCACGCACCCAGCCGACGTTGAGGCCGCCGCCGACCGGGCTTCGCCGGCCCGCGGCCCGCAGGGTCTCGGCCGATTCGGGGGCGAGCGAATGGCGGCGGTCGTCGCTTAGGTCCTCGCGCACGCGGAAGGAGGGCAGGGAGGCGAGGAAGTTGACCGACCCGGCGAGCACGAGCGCGAGCAGCGCCTGCGTCGCGCGGTTCATCCGCCGCACCGGGCGGACGGAGGCGAAGTCGTCGGGCGGCGCGCTCATGACTCCTGCCCCTCCAGGGCGAGCACCGAGAGACCCAGGTACAGCAGCGTGCCCGTGACGTAGAGGACGAGCGGCCGCGAATCGATGACGCCCGACGCGAAGTCCTGCAGGTGTCCGAAGGTGCGCAGGTGGTCCGCTGGCTCGCGCAGCCAGCCCATCCACTCCCAGCTCTCCACCGGTAGCGAGTCGAGCGCCCCGCCCGCCGCCGTGAGCCCGAGCAGGGCCACGAAGGTGAGGAGCGCCGCAAGGGTGGGGCTGCGGGTGAGGCAGCTGCAGAGCACGCCCACCGCGACGTGCATCAGCCCGCTCGTCAGCACGAAGGCCAGGCCGCCCCAGAGCGCGACGGGATCGCCGAGCCGCAGGTCGCCCGGGGTGCCGAGGCGCTGCTCCGTGAGGGCGGGGAAGGCCGCGAAGCCGGCCCACAGCAGCGCCCACACGGTCCAGGTCGCCAGGAACTTCGCCCACACCACCGCCGACGCGCTCGCCGGGGTCGTCAACAGGGCCGCGAGCGTCCCGGCGCGGCGCTCCTCCGCGAAGGTGCGCATGGTGAGCAGCGGCAGCACGAAGAGGAGCGGCACCCAGAAGAGCCGGAAGGCGCCTTCGGTGGGCGTCCAGGGCGTCGGTCCGCGGCTGCATTCGAGCACGGCGAACCAGTGGACGGAGCCCATGAGCAGGAGGAACAGGGCGGCGACCGACCAGGTGGCGCCCGAGATCAGGGCGCAGCGCAGCTCGTGCGCGAGAAGCACGCGGAAGTGCCGCATGTCAGCGCAGGCGCCCCTCCCCGGGCGAACGCCGCGTCGCGGCGAGGAAGATCTCCTCGAGGCCGAAGCGGTCCTCGGAGGCCTCGCGCACGCGCAGTCCGGCGGCGGCGAGTCCGGACGTGAGCCCGTCCAGCGCCGGCGACGCGGGGGGCAGCGAGAGACGCGTGCGCCGCCAGCCGTCCTCCTCCCCCGGGTTTGGGGCGGTGGGGGCGGGCTCGCGCGTGCGCACGGCGGCGAGCACGGCCTCCGTCGGCTCGCGCGTCACCACGGTGAAGGTCGCGGCGGGACGCAGCTCGCGCCGCAGGTCGGCCGGCCGGCCCTGGGCGACGAGGCGCCCCCGGTTGATGATGACGACCTTGTCGCACACCTGCTCCACCTCGTGCAGGATGTGGCTGGAGATCAGCACCGCCATCTTTCCGCGCAGGGAGCGGATCAGTTCGCGGATGCCGAGGATCTGGTGGGGGTCGAGGCCGATCGTCGGCTCGTCGAGCAGCACGACCCTGGGTTCCGAAAGCAGCGCGTCGGCGATGCCCACGCGCTGGCGGAAGCCCTTCGAGAGCTGGCCGATGAGGCGGCCCGAAGCGCGACGGGCGAGGTCGCAGTCCTCCATCACGCGGGCGACGCGCGCCTTCACCTTCACGGAGGGCACGTCCTTGAGCCGCGCGCGCAGCACGAGGTATTCCTCGACGCGCAGGTCCTCCGGCAGGGGGTTGTTCTCCGGCATGTAAGCCATGTGCCGCTTGGCCGCGGCGGGGTTCAGCGCCACGGACTCGCCCCAGATCGAGGCGCGTCCGGAGGTCGCCGCCATCGTCCCCGCGAGGATGCGCATGGTCGTCGACTTGCCCGCGCCGTTGGGGCCCAGGAAGCCGACGACCTCCCCCGGCTGCACCGAGAAGGTCAGGTCCTCGATCGCCGTCAGCGACCCGTAGCGCTTGACGAGGCCCTCCGCCGAGACGGCTGATGCGGGCTGTCCGGCGTCTGGGGTCATGGGCTTTTGGTTCGGCGGGCCCGGGCGGTCATCGGGCCGCGCGCGGTCTCACTTCGCCGCAGGGGCGGAGGTCAGGGACGGCTCGGAGCGGACGAGGAAGGACTTGTCGTCCTGCCAGACGTTTCCGGGACGGAGGCGCTTGTCCATCGCGTTGAGCCACTTCGCCGCCTCGGCGGAGTCGCCGCGCGCGACCGCGAGATTGGCGAGGCTCAGCATCGCGAAGCCGCGCAGGGTCTCGGGCGCGGAGGGCTCGTCGGCGACGGCCGCCACGGCGGCCTCGGCGGACTTGTCGCCCATCTCGGTGCGGACCAGGCCGGCGTAGAGTCGGGCGCGGAGCGCGAGGGCGCGCACGGCGGGCGCATCGCCCGCCTGTCCGGCGGCCAGGGCGGCGGCGTCGTAGGCCTTGGCGGCGTCCGCAAGCTTGCCGGCGCGCTTCAGGTCGTCGCCCACTTCGGCGAGGGCGACCGCGGCCAGGGGGTCTCCGGGGTGGCGGGCGTCGAAGGAGCGGCGGGCCGCCTCGTCCTGGCAGGCGGCGTATTCGGCGCCGACCTCCTCACGGCGGGCCTGCTGCCAGAAATGGTGACCGATGGCCGAAAGGATGGCGAGGATCACCAGGGAGGAGCCCCGCACGATCAGGGTCTTGTTGCGCTCCCAGAAAAGCCAGAGGCGATCCTCGGCGTCGGCGTTGGCGAAATCCTCATCCACGACCACCAGATTGCGGTCGTCGTCGGCCGGCGGCCGCTTCTTGGCGCTGTCGTCAGACATGGGAGGATTACGCTTGCGAGGGGAGGGAGGGTGTCAATCCCCGCCTCCCCCGCTACGGGCTTGTCCCCGCCCGACCAAGGGCAAGGATGCCGTCCCCGAGATGACCGCCGCCGCCACCATCGCCCTGCTCAAGGCCGCCGCCAAGGAAGGGTCCCTCTCCGCCGCCGCCCTGAAGGGGGCGGTCGACTGGCTCGAATCGGGCGCCCTCCCGGCGGAAGCGCAGGCGGCCCTGGCCGACCTCGCCGCGCGGGGCTGCTGGGGCGAGCTGGAGGACCGCTTCTACAAGGGCATCAGCTTCGGTACCGGCGGGATGCGCGGCCGGACGGTCGGCCGAGTCCCCGCCGCCGGCGAGGTCGACGACCGGGGCCTGCCGGTGCGCGCCGCGGTCGGCTCCGCGTGCCTCAACGACGTCAACGTCCTCCGCGCCGCGGTCGGACTGTTCCGCCACGTCTCGGCCGGACATCCCGCGCCGCGCATCGTGGTCGCCCACGACGTCCGCCACTTCTCCCGTCACTTCGCCGAGCTGGTGGCCTCCGCCTGGACGCGTCTCGGTGGCGAGGCCCATCTGTTCGCCGGTCCGCGCTCGACCCCGCAGCTCAGCTTCACCGTGCGCCACCTCTCCGCGCAGGCGGGCGTGGTGATCACGGCCAGCCACAACCCGTCGCACGACAACGGCTTCAAGTGCTGCCTCGGCGACGGCGGTCAGGTGACCCCTCCCGCGGACGGCGCCATCGTGGCCGAGGTCGCGAAGCTCGGGCCCGCCGAGGTGGCCGACTTCCTCGACAAGGACCTCGCCGCCGTCCTCACGGTGGACGCGGCCGCGGAGGAGGCCTACCTCGCCCGGCTCGTCGCCGGCGCGGTCGACCCCGAGGCGGTCGCCCGACACGCGCCCCGCGTCATCTACACCAACCTGCACGGCACCGGCGACGTCATGGTCGAGCCCGCGCTGCGCCGTCTCGGCATCGACCCGCATCTGGTGGAGGAGCAGCGCGAGCACGACGGCGCGTTCCCCACGGTGGCCTCGCCCAACCCCGAGAATCCGGCGGCGTTCACCCTGGCCCTGCGGCTGGCGGCCGAGAAGGGCGCCGACGTCGTCCTCGCCACCGATCCCGACTCAGACCGCGTCGGCGCCGCGGTGCCGCTTCCGTCGGGCGGGCACCGCCTGCTCACCGGCAACGAGGTCGCCGCCCTGCTCGCCGAACACCGCATCTCCTCCTTCAAGGACGCGGGCGTGCTGCCGGCCGAGGGCTCGCCCAACGCCGCGGTGGTCAAGTCGCTCGTCACCACGCCGCTGGTCTCGGCGATCTGCGCCCGTCACGGGGTGCGCTGCGTCGAGACGCTGGTGGGCTTCAAGTGGATCGCGCGCAAGATCGACCGCTGGAACCGCCGGCTCGCCGAGGCCGCGGGGCCCGAGGCCGCCGGGCTTCCGCTCCGCCGCCGCGTTCCGCTGGCGCTGCGCCACTCCTGCCTCTTCCTGATGGGCGCGGAGGAGAGCTTCGGCTACCTCGCCGACGACGCGGTGCGCGACAAGGACGCCAATTCCGCGGTGCTCCTGCTCGTGGAATACGCGGCGCTGCTCCGCGCGCGCGGACGCACGCTGCTTGACGCCCTCGACGCGCTCCACCTCAGCCACGGCGCCCATCACGAGGACCGTCTCGACCTCACGCTCGAGGGCGCCGAGGGCGCCGCCGCGATCCGCCGGGTCGTGGCCTCCTGGCGCTCCTCGCCGCCCTCCGCCGTCGACGGATCGAAGGTCGTCTCCCTCGTCGATTACGAGCGCGACGAGGTGACCGACGCGGAAGGGGAGCGGATGCCTCCGGAGGAGTTCCTCGTGGCCGACCTCGCCGACGGCCGGCGGGTCGCGGTGCGCGCCTCCGGCACCGAGCCCAAGATCAAGTTCTACTCCTTCACCCGCTCCGAGGCGGCCGACGCCGACGACCTGGCCGACGCCCGCGACCGCGCCCGCAAGGCCGCGCTCTCCCTCCGTGCCTGGCTGGAGGCCGACGCCCGCCGCCGCGCCAAATGAGACCTTCCATGAGACAACTGACCGCTCTGCTCGCCCTCGCGCTCGCCGGCTGCGCCTCGCCCGACGGCGACGGATCCTTCGCTCCCGAGAAGACGCCGGCCGCCGCGGCGCTCGCCGGCGAGAAGACCTCGGGGGACTACTCCGAGCGCCTGCGCTCCGCCAACGAGCGCAACGACGAGCGGCTGATCAAGGGGGACTGGCGCGGCGCCAGGCCTGCCGTCGGTCCCGGCCCCGACCTTCAGCGTCCCTGAGGCTTCGCGGCCCGCAGGTCCGTCCGGAAGTGGGTCCTGAAGTAGACGTCGACCGCGTCGGCCATCGCCGTCGCCGTCGCCGCGCGATGCTCCGCGGTGTCGCGCATCGGACCGGGGATCTCGAACTGGATGCCGTCCAGCTGCGCCTTGTCGCGCGAACCGTGGGCGGTGATGTCGAAGGCGCCGTTGAAGTACGGCTCGCCCGGTTCGGCGCGCTGGCGGTCGGACGGCACGGAGGGCACGCCGCGCGCCTCGAGCAGGCCGCCCATGCTGGTCTTGCCGCGCACAAGCTCGGAGAACGAGGCCTCGGCGCGCTCGCCCAGCCAGCGGATGGACGACTTGTCCCGGAAGGACCTGTCGCCGTTCAGCCGCTCGTCGGGCTGACGCAGGTCCTCCGCCGAAAGCAGGTAGCCGAGCTCGATGCGCTTCTTCGGATGGCCGTGGGAGTGGACGTCGATGTAGAGCCCGTGCGGTACGGACGCCAGCACCGCCTTCTCGGCCTCGTCGATCATCGCATGGTACTCCTTCCAGACCTTCTCGGCGGCGGGGTCGCCCTGCGCGCCCTCCTTGATCTCCCGGTTGCAGTCCACCTTGCGCCGCGACAGGTCGCAGACCACCAGGTGCGGCGCGCGGCCGAACTTTTCGCGCATCGCGTCGCGCATCGCCGTGGCCATCGCGGCCGCGAACGTGTCGCGCACGATGACGCCCGTCCTGCGGTCCGCGATCTCGGTCGGTCGCGCGGCGCCGTCGTGCGGCACCGAGAGCACCACCGGCAGCTCGCCGGGCCAGTGCCGCACGTAGCCGGAGGCGGAGGTGCGGAACTCCTTGGCGGCCGTTTCGGGCGCGGCGTCCGCCGCCCGGCCGGCCGTGGACGCGACAAGGCACGCGACGAGCGTGAGGAACGGGCGCAGGAGGGGCATCCCCTTCAGGCATAGCGCGCCCTCGGCAGGGGTCAAGGGGGCGTCAGGCCGCGGCGCCGCCCGAGACCAGCGCGCGCACGGCGGCCGCCTCGGCCACGCCGTCGTCCGTCGACGCCGCGCCCCCGCCCTCCATCAGGACGAAGCGCATGCGCCCGCCGCGCACCTTCTTGTCGCGGCGCATGGCGGCGAGCAGCCGGTCCGCGGGGAGCGGTTCGCGCAGGCGCGAGGGCAGACCGTGCGCCTCGAGCGTCGCGCGCACCTGCTCGGCCTGGGCCGCGGTGCAGCGCCCCAGCTCGGCCGACAGCGCGGCCGCCATCGCGAGCCCGACCGCGACCGCCTCGCCGTGCAGGTAGTGCCCGTAGCCCGCGATCGCCTCGACGGCGTGCCCGAACGTGTGGCCGAGGTTGAGCAGCGCGCGGCCGCCCGAGGCGCTCGTCTCGCGCTCGTCGCCGGCGACCACCTGCGCCTTGATCTCGACGCAGCGGCGCACGACTCCGGGCAGCAGGGCGTGGTCCCAGGCCAGCGGGGCGTTCTGCTCGAGCAGCCCGAAGAGGTCCGAGTCGGCGATCAGGCCGTGCTTGATCACCTCCGCCATGCCCGCGGCGAACTCGCGCGACGGCAGCGTGCGGAGCAGCTCGGTGTCGGCGAAGACCGCCGCGGGCTGGTGGAACGCGCCCACGAGGTTCTTGCCCGAGGCGAGGTTGATGCCCGTCTTGCCGCCCACCGAGCTGTCGACCATCGCCAGCAGGGTGGTGGGCACCTGGATGAACTCGACGCCGCGCTGGTAGGAGGCCGCGGCGAATCCCGCGAGGTCGCCGACGACGCCGCCGCCGAGCGCGAAGACCGCGCCGTCGCGCGCCACGCCGTTGCCGGCCAGGAAGTCCCAGCAGCGGGCCGCCTCCTCCGCCGACTTGGCGGTCTCGCCGTCGCGCGCGGTCACCAGCACCGGCATCAGCCGGCCCAGCTCGGCCACGAACTCGGGCAGGGCGCCGGCGACGCCCGGCGAGGTCACGGCCGCGCAGCGTCGGCCGGCGTCGGTCCGCGTCCTGGCCGCCGCGACGGCCTCGCGCCGCACGCCGGCGCCGATGCGCACGGGGTAGGATCGGCTCCCCAGTTCGACGGTCACGGTCTCGGCCGGCATCCTTCCACGCTGGCGCGGGCCGGTGCCGGACGCAAGAAAGCCTTACGAAGCGAGGCCGACCGCGGAGCGGGCGTAGGCCCGGGCGTCGAAGGGCTGCAGGTCGTCCGGCCCCTCGCCGACCCCGATGAAGCGCACCGGCACGCGCAGCTCGCGCGTGGCCGCCACGAGGGCGCCGCCCCGCGCGGTGCCGTCGAGCTTGGTCACGATCAGGCCGGTGAGCCCGACCGCCTCGTGGAACACCCGCGCCTGCTCCACGGAGTTGACGCCGAGCGAGCCGTCGATCACCAGCCAGCGTTCATGCGGCGCGCCGGCCAGCGCCTTGCCGGCGACGCGCACGACCTTGCGCAGCTCCTCGAGCAGGTGCGCCTTGGTGTGCAGGCGTCCGGCGGTGTCGAGCAGCACCACGTCGCGGCCCCGCGCCAGTCCGGCGCGCACGGCGTCGAACGCCACCGCCGCCGGATCGGCCCCGGCCGCGCCGCCCACCGTCTCGGCGCCCACGCGCGCGCCCCATGATTCCCGCTGCTCGCCGGCGGCGGCGCGGAAGGTGTCGCAGGCGCCGAGCAGGCAGCCGCGCCCCTCGCGCGCCCAGCGGGCGGCGAGCTTGGCCGCGGTGGTCGTCTTGCCGGCGCCGTTGACGCCGAGCAGCATCACGACGAGCGGCCCCTCGGCCGGCCGCGCCGGTCCGGGCGCGGGCGCGCCCAGCGCGCGTTCGACCGCGGCGGCCGCGGCCTCGGCGGGACCCGCGCCGCGCACCGCGGCGTCGGACTTCCATGCCGCCGCGGCGGCCGCCACGACCTCGTCCGCGGTGGCCGGGCCGAAGTCGGCCGCGATCAGCCGTTCGCGCAGCTCCTCGGCCGACGCGGCGTCGAGCGGGCGCGCGAGCAGGTTGGAGATCGCCCCGGCGGTGCGTCCCAGCCCGGCGCGGAGGCGTTCGAGGAACCCCGCCATCGCCTCAGCCCGCGGAGCGGGGGTCGCGGCCGATCTCGCCCTTGTAGCGGTCGAGGATCCCGTTCACGAAGCGGCGCGACTCCTCGGTGGAGAACTCCTTGGCGATGTCCACCGCCTCGTTGATGCTCACCACCGGCGGGATGTCCTCACGGCGCATCAGCTCGTGCACGCCGACGCGGAGCACGGCCAGGTCCACGCGCGCGATGCGCTCGAAGGACCAGTTGCTGGCCAGTCGCGCGATCACCGCGTCGACCGCGTCCGCCTCGCGGATGACGCCGTGGATCAGCTCCTCGGCGAAGGCGTACTCCTCGCGGGGGTCCGCCTGCAGGGCGAAGAAGTCGTGCAGGCCGGTGACCAGGTCGGGGTGGCGCTGCGTCTCCCAGCTCAGCAGGAAGCGCACGGCGGCGACGCGCGAGTCGTGCCGGCGGTTGCGCTTGCCCTGGGGCTGCGCATCGGACGGCTTCTCCTCCGGCATCACGATGCGCGTCTCGACGCCTCCGGTGAGCGTCAGCCGCTGGAAAGCCCCCAGGGTGGCCGCCCCGGGCTGGTGCACGACGACAAGGCGGACGTGGCGCCGGCCGGACGCGGTCTCCTCGGAGGGCTCGGGCAGGGGGCCGGTCACGCGGCAGCCCGTGGCGATGGCGGCGGTGACGACGTCCGCCGCGGCCTTGTCGACCGTGCGGTGGTCCTCGCCCCGCATCACCAGGCGGACGGAGCGCGAAGCGCCGGACTGTTCGAATCCGTCGGCCTCCATCTCAGTTCTGGGCGAAGGGGTCCTGGCCCTCGCGGCGGCGGCGCTCCTCGTCCTCGACCTCGTCGAGGCGTTCGCCGAGCTCGATGCGGTGCAGCGCCATGGTCAGGGCCGCGCGCGCGAATTCCGAGCCGCGGTCGAGGTCGCCCCTGCAGCGCTCCTCGGCCTGGGCCCGGGAGTTGGTCACGACGATGCCGTTGATGACAGGCACCTCGGCGCGCAGCGCGACGTCATGCAGCGCCTGGGCGGTGGAGTGGGCGATGACCTCGTGGTGGGGCGTATCTCCCGCGATGACCACGCCGAGGGCGATCACGCAGTCGTAGTCCCCGGTCATCGCGGTCATGAAGGCCGCGTAGGGAATCTCGCCGGAGCCCGGGACGCGGACGACCCGGATGGCGTCCTCTTTGACGCGGGCGGCGCGGAGGGTGCGGTTCACGCGCGCCAGCAGCGCCTCGACCAGCTCCCCGTTGTAGCCGGCCGCCACGACCGCGAAACGCAGGTCGGAGCCGTCGACGGCGTCGGGGTTGGGCTTGTCCTGGCTCATGCTGGTGAGAACGGAGGGCTGATGAAGGCCCGCCCCGGCCCAGCATCAAGCGGAAAACCGCGTTCCGGGCCCTAGAAGGGCACCTGTTCGACGATCTCGATGCCGTGCCCGCCCAGCCCCACCACCTTGCGCGGGTTGTTCGTGATGAGCCGCAGGCGGCGCACCCCGAGGTGCGCCAGGATCTGGGCCCCGATGCCGTAGTCGCGGTCGTCCATGCGCCCCAGGCGGACGCCGTCCTTGTCCGCCTCGAGTCCGCCGGCCGGCTGCGCGACGTGCACGATGACGCCCTTGCCCGCGCGCGCGACGGCCTCGAAGCTGGCCCGCAGCGAGCGGCCGCCGCCGAACTCGGATCCGTGGAAGAGGTCGCCCAGCAGGTTCTCGCGCTGCACGCGCACGAGGGTCGGCGTGTCGTCGGGGGTGCCGAGCACGAACGCCAGGTGCTGCCGTCCGTCCGCAAGCGAACGGTAGGCGCGGAGGCGGAACTCGCCCCACTCGCATCGGAAGGGCGCCTCGGTGACCAGCTCCACGAGCCGTTCGCGGCGGAGGCGGTACTCGATGAGTTGCGCGATGGAGACCATGCGCAGCCCGAACTTCGCCTTCATCTCGGTCAGCTCGGGCAGGCGGGCCATCGAGCCGTCCTCGTTGAGGATCTCGCAGATGACCCCGCTGGGGTGCAGGCCCGCCAGCGTCGCAAGGTCGACCGCGGCCTCGGTGTGTCCGGCGCGCTGCAGCACGCCGCCGGGCCGGGCGAGGAGGGGGAAGATGTGCCCGGGGCGCACGAGCTGCTCGGGCCGGGCCGCGGGGTCGGCCAGAATGGAGATGGTGCGCGCGCGGTCGTAGGCGCTGATGCCGGTGGTCACGCCCTCCGCGGCGTCGACGGAGACGGCGAAGGCCGTGCGCATGGACTCGCGGTTGTCGGGCACCATCTGCGCGATGCCGAGCCGCCGCATCTGGGGCTCGACGGTGGGCACGCAGATCAGGCCGCGCGCGTGCCGGATCATCATGTTGACCGTCTCGGACGTCGCCTTGGAGGCGGCCATCACGAGGTCGCCCTCGTTCTCCCGGTTCTCGTCGTCGGTGACGATGATCAGGCGTCCCGCGGCGATGTCCGCGAGCGCCTCCTCGATCGTGTCGAACGGTTCCGGCATGGGCTGGGAGGTCGAACTTGGCGGTTCGCCCCCTTCCTGCAAGCGGCTAAGCGCCGCTCAGGCCGCTTTCTTGGCCGCCGCCTTCTTGGCGGTCGCCTTGCCCTTGGCCGCCGGTGCGGGCTTGGGCAGGGCGGCCATGGCCTCGGCCACCTTCGCGGAGGCCTCCTTCCACGAAGCCTTGGGTTCCGGCTTCGCGCTCCACAGCGAGAGGTTGCGGAAGGTCGCGGACTGTCCGGAACAGGTGAAGCCGGGGTTGGCCTTCGGCGCCCTGAAGAGCGGGTCGGAGCCGAACGCGCTCACCTTGCCGTCGACGGTCGCGACCATGGTGTCGCCGACCATCTCAAGCACGACCTTGTGCCAGGTGCCGGGCTCGAACTTCTGCTCGGCGAGCAGGAAGACGACGCCCTTGTCGGGACCGTCGTGGTCATGGTCGTCCTTCTGCACGCGCAGGCTGGTCGGCGTGACGGCCACGCGGGCGACGTGCTCCTTGGCGTCGTTGATGCTGAGGGAGACCAGGCGCGCGCCGTCCAGGCGGAACTCGAACTCGAAGACGAAGTCCTGCAGGGTCTGCGGGATGCGGCTCACGGCGCCGTGCTTGTCCTCCGGCAGCTCCTCCGTGCGGAGGCCGTCCGCGGTGCGCTCCCACTTGCCCTTCGCGGTCTTCCAGGTCGAGGCCGCGGGCGCGTCCTTCGTCAGGGCGTCGGCCACGATGACGCGGTCGGGCTGGGCGAGCAGGGTGGTGGGCGGCTCGGCGGCGGCCAGGGGGGAGGCGAGGGCGAGGAG
>JBJTIX010000076.1:0-3771 GCA_046095205.1 Opitutia bacterium | reverse complement strand
CTCAGTCGCGGATCACGGTGATCTCCTGGCCGCCGAGCGACTGCAGGAAGCCGCGGGCGTCATCCAGGCGGAACTGCGGGTCGCGGGCCTCGAGGACCACCATGAAGGTGTCGTCGGAGACGCGCGCGAACTGCGGCAGGTCGAACAGGGGGTGGTGGTGGCGGGGCAGCCGGTTGAAGATGAACTGCCCGAAGAAGGTGCCGAAGGCGGCGAACAGGATGGTGCACTCGTAGAGCACCGGGAACGGGAAGATGACGCTCCAGAAGGGCTTGCCGCCGACGATCAGCGGGTAGTCGTAGGAGTTCATGTACCAGGTGAGCAGGCAGCCGGTGATGAAGCCGGTCACGCCGCCGAGGAGGGTCAGACGGGGCACGGGCGAGCGGGGCAGCCCCATGGCCTGGTCGAGACCGTGGATCGGGAAGGGGGTGTGGACGTCCCAGCGCGTCCAGCCGGCGTCGCGGACCCTCTCGGCCGCGCGGTAGACGTCGGAAGGCCTGCGGAAGGTGCAGGCTACGCCGAAGATGCGTTCGTTGCGTTCGTTCATCGGGGTGGCGTGGCGGGGGTCAGTGGGCGTGGGGGTCGGCCTGCGGCGTGACCATCTTCACCTCGGCCATGGGCAGCAGGGGCAGGAAGCGGACGAACAGGAGGAAGAGGACGGAGAAGAAGCCGAAGGTCCCGAAGAAGGTGAAGATGTCCACGATGGTCGGGCTGTAGTAGCCCCAGCTGGACGGCAGGTAGTCGTTGGCCAGGGAGGTGATGGTGATCACGAAGCGCTCGAACCACATGCCGACGTTGACGAAGAGGCAGATGACCCAGACGAGCGAATGGTTCTCGCGCACCCTGCGGAACCAGAAGAGCTGCGGGGTGATCACGTTGCACGACACCATGATCCAGTAGGCCCAGGCGTACTGGCCGAAGGCGCGGTTGATGAACGCGAACTTCTCGTACGGATTGCCCGAATAGGCGGCGATGAAGAACTCCGTGGCGTAGGCGTAGCCCACCATGGTGCCGGTCGCCAGGATGATCTTGCACATGTTGTCGATGTGATACTGGTTGATCACGTCGTGCAGGCGGTAGACCGCGCGCAGCGGCAGCATGAGCGTCAGGACCATCGCGAAGCCGGAGAAGATCGCGCCGGCGACGAAGTAGGGCGGGAAGATGGTGGTGTGCCAGCCGGGGACGTTCGAGACGGCGAAGTCGAACGACACGATGGTGTGCACGGAGAGCACGAGCGGGGTGGAGAGGCCGGCCAGGAGGAGGTAGGCCATCTCGAAGTTGCTCCACTGGCGGTTGCCGCCGCGCCAGCCCATCGCCAGCAGGGAGTAGAAGGCCTTGCGCCACCAGGTGCGCGCACGGTCGCGGATCGCGCCGAGGTCGGGGATCATCCCCATGTACCAGAACAGGGTCGAGACGGTGAAGTACGTCGAGACGGCGAAGACGTCCCACTCGAGCGGGGAGCGGAACTGCGGCCAGATGGCGTTCTGGTTGGGCAGCGGGAAGAGCCACCAGGCGAACCACACGCGGCCGACGTGGAAGAGCGGGAAGATGCCCGCGCACATGACCGCGAAGATGGTCATGGCCTCGGCGGCGCGGTTGATGGACGTGCGCCACTTCTGCCGGAGGAGGCAGAGGATCGCCGAGATGAGGGTGCCGGCGTGGCCGATGCCGACCCAGAAGACGAAGTTGACGATGGCCCAGCCCCAGCCGACGGGCGCGCGGAGACCCCACGTGCCGGTGCCGGTGGAGACGAGGTAGGCGAGGCCGGCTCCGGTGAAGGAGGCGACGAAGAGCGCCACGAGGAAGGTGATCTTCCACCACCTCGGGGTCGGCTCCTCGACGATGCCGCAGACCTTGTCGGTGATCCAGTGGAAGCCCCGGTCGTTCAGGACGAGCGGGGAGCGGGGAAGCTCGGCCGGGCGTACGCGGTCGAGGACCGCGGGGCGGTCGGTGGAGCTGTCGTGGGCGTGGGCCATGGGTCGTCTTGCGGCGAGGGTTTACTTGTGGGCGCCCTCGGCGTGCGACGGGCCGTGGGCGCGGCCGTCGAGCTCGAGGCGGGTGTTGGGGGCCTTGCGCGCTCCGGGCATCCTCGGGTTGAGGTTGCGGAGGCGGGCCTGGTAGGTGGTGCGCGGGCGGGTGTTGAGGTAGGTCAGGGCCCCGTAGCTGCGGGAGGAGGCCTTGGCCTTGGCGACGCGGGACTTCGGGTCGGTGATGTCGCCGAACTCGATCGCGCCGGCGGGGCAGGCCTGCTGGCAGGCGACCTGGAGCGCGCCGTCGGGGATGCGGACGTCGCCCGAGTCCTTGGCGCGGACCTTGGCGCGGATCTTGGCCTCCTGGATGCGCTGCACGCAGTAGGTGCACTTCTCCATGACGCCGCGCATGCGCACGGAGACGTCGGGGTTCTTCTGCATCTGCGGCAGGTCGGCGGGATCCTTGACCGCCTTCTCGGGACCGAGGGGTCCGGCGTAGTAGTGGCCGGCCTCGCGCTTGTTGTAGTCGAGGAAGTTGAAGCGGCGCACCTTGTAGGGGCAGTTGTTGGCGCAGTACCGGGTGCCGATGCAGCGGTTGTAGGCCATGGTGTTCAGGCCCTGGTCGTCGTGCACGGTGGCGTTGGCGGGGCAGACGGACTCGCAGGGGGCGGTCTCGCACTGCTGGCACGCGACGCCCATGAAGGTGATCTGCGGGTCCTCGGGGATGTCCATGCCCGCATGCTCGCGTCCGTCGGAGAAGTAGCGGTCAAGGCGCAGCCAGTGCATGCTGCGTCCCTTGAGCACCTGGTCGCGTCCGACGACGGGGATGTTGTTCTCGGCCTGGCAGGCGGTCACGCAGGCGTTGCAGCCGGTGCACGTGCTGAGGTCGATCGACATGCCCCACTGCTGCGGGGCGGGGAACTTGTCCTCGTGGCCGCGCCAGACGGCGACGTTCGGCGGCACGGTGTGGTCGGGATGCTCGTAGGCGGAGTTGCCGCGCGGGGTGGTGACGGCCTTGAGGGCGGGAGCCATGGCCCCGTCCTTGCCGTAGACGGCGGGGGCGTGACCGTCGACGCCGAGCTTGGCGAAGTCGGTGCCGGCCCTGAGGTCGTCGACGGTTCCTTCGCGGAGGATGTCGCGTCCCTCCATGGACCAGTGGTCCTGGAGGTTGCAGACCTGCACGCGGTCCGGGGTGAGCTCGATGCGTACGCCGGTCCGGAGGTCGGTCGAGCCGGAGGCGAGGAGGGGGTAGACGCTGAAGCCGTTGCCGAGCACCTCGCCGCGCAGGCGGGCGTCGACGCGCGTCGCGATGCGTCCGGCGACCTTGCGGCCGAAGCCCAGCTGGAGTCCGACGGTGCCGTCGGCGAGTCCGGGCATGATGTAGACGGGGCCGGTGACGGTGACGCCGCCGACGCTCAGGCGGGCGATGCGGCACATCAGCCTGCCGTCCTCGACGGTGTTGATGTTCCGGTTGAGGGCGCCGAGCTCGCTCATCTTGCTCGGCACGGGGTCGTTGGAGAGCTTCTTGGCGAGCTTGGGGCTGCCGAGGATGACGTTCTCCCAGGCGGTGCGGGTGAGGGGGTCCGGAGCCTCGGCCAGCCAGCCGTTGTTGGCGTAGAGGCCGTCGCCGGAGTGGGCGCTGGGCACGATGCGGACCTCGAGGGAGTCGAGCGACACCGCGGGCGCGGCGAACTGGCCGACGGCGGCGGCGAGCTGCGGCTTGACGGAGCCGAAGGCGGAGCCGCGCAGGACGCCCTCGGCGAGCCAGGCGGCGTAAGCGGCGTCGGAGGCGTCCTTGGAGAGC
>JBJTIX010000075.1:0-2567 GCA_046095205.1 Opitutia bacterium | reverse complement strand
GGGTGGCATGGGCGGAAAGGGCCGCCTCGAACGTCTTTCCGGCTGCTTCCGTGGCTGCGAGCATGGACTAAAGGGTTACGACGCCGGACGCGCTTGTCCACGCCTAACCCGTCAGCGGGTCCACTCCTCCCGGGCCGAGGCCCAGAGATCGTAGTTCAGCGGCCTGCGACCTGTCGGCACGAGCCGGTAGTGTCCGCCTGAGGCCCGGATGATGGCCAGGCCGGCCGCGACATCCCAGAGGTTGGTTCCGGATTCGTAATAGGTGTCGGCCGTGCCTTCGCCCACGTAGGCGAGGGCGAGGGCGGCCGAGCCTATCATGCGGATCTTCTTGTAGCGTCGGACCTGGTCGATGAACAGCGACATCGCCCCCGAGGACTTGTCCGCCGCGGCGGGGAAGCCCGTCATGATGCAGGCGTCGGCCATCGTGGCGGCCCAGCGGGGCGTGATCCGGATTCCGTTGACCGTGGTGCCTTCGCCGGGCACGCCGACGTAGGTCTTGTCCGAGGTGAAGTCACGGATGACGCCCAGGACGGGCTCCGGGCCCCGCATCAGGCCGAGCGAGACGCAGGTCGACGGCTGGGAGCGGAGGTAGTTGTAGGTGCCGTCGAGCGGATCGACCACCCAGTACAGTTCCTTGGATTCGAAGAGGGCGGGGTCTCCGCCGAGCTCCTCCCCGATGACGGGCAGGCCCGTGACCTTGAGCCTTTCCCGCACCAGCGTCTCGGAGTCCACGTCGGCCTGCATCTTGACGTCGTCGGGCGTACTGAGGTTCACCTTTTTCGAGGTGACGCCCTTAAGCAGCTCGCCCGCGGCCAGGGCCGTCGCGAGGGCCGCCTCCTTCAGACGTGCGTCGATGCTCATGCCGGGACATTGGGCTCCTGCCGTCCGGGGGCAATCCCGTCATGGAACAAAGAGGCCCGGTCGAACCGGGCCTCCGGGCGCGACTGCATTCCGGGTCAGGGCAGCTCGGTGCGGCCCATCAGGAAGCGGTCGCACTCGCGGGCGGCGCCGCGTCCCTCGTTGAAGGCCCAGACCACGAGGGACTGTCCGCGGCGGCAGTCTCCGGCGGCGAAGACCCCGGGGACGTTCGTCGTGAACTTTCCGTGCTCCGCCTTCACGTTGGTGCGGGCGTCGCGTTCGATTCCGAGCGATTCGAGCAGGGGCTGTTCGGGTCCGAGGAAGCCCATCGCGAGCAGGACAAGCTGGGCCGGCATGACCTTTTCGGTGCCGGGCACGTTCTGGGGAACGAAGGCCCCCTTGTCGATCTTCGTCCACTCGACCTGGACCGTGTGGACCGCCCTGACCTGGCCGTTCTCGTCGGCCTCCACCTTGGTGGCGGTCGTGAGGTAGACGCGGGGGTCTGCGCCGAACTTGGCGGCGGCCTCCTCCTGGCCGTAGTCGACCTTGTGGGTCTTGGGCCATTCCGGCCAGGGGTTGTCCTTGGCGCGGGTGAGGGGGGATTTGGCCATGATCTCGACCTGGGTGACCGAGCGGCAGCCGTGGCGCAGCGAGGTGCCCACGCAGTCCGTGCCGGTGTCGCCGCCGCCGATGATGACGACGTCCTTGCCCTTGGCGCTGATGGACGCGTCGGGGGCCTTGCCGTCCAGGAGGTTCTTCGTGTTGGCACGGAGGAACTCCATCGCGAAGTGCACGCCCTTGGCCGGGCGGCCGTCGACGGTCAGGTCGCGCGGCTTGGTCGCGCCGGTGCAGATCACGACCGCATCGAAGTCCTTGCGGAGCTTCTCGACGGGCAGGTCCTGGCCGACGTTGACGCCGCATCGGAAGGTCACGCCCTCGTCCTCGAGGAGCTTGATCCGGCGCAGGACGACGTCCTTCTTGTCCAGCTTCATGTTCGGGATGCCGTACATGAGCAGGCCTCCCGGACGGTCGTCACGCTCGAAGACCGTCACGTTGTGACCGGCGTAGTTGAGCTGCGCGGCGGCGGAGAGTCCGGCCGGTCCGGAGCCGATGACGGCGACCTTCTTGCCGGTGCGGCGCGCGGGCGGGCGGGGCTGCACCCAGCCGTTGTCCCAGCCCTTGTCGATGATGGAGACCTCGATGTTCTTGATCGTGACCGGCGGGCGGCTGATGCCGACCACGCAGGAGCCCTCACACGGGGCGGGGCAGACGCGGCCCGTGAACTCGGGGAAGTTGTTGGTGCGGTGCAGGCGCTCGAGCGCCTCCTGCCAGAGCCCGCGGTAGACGAGGTCGTTGAACTCGGGGATGAGGTTGTTGATCGGGCAGCCGCTGGCCATGCCTCTGATCAGGCGGCCGGTGTGGCAGAAGGGCACGCCGCAGTCCATGCAGCGCGAGCCCTGCGTGCGCAGCTTGGCCTCGTCGTGGTGGTTGTGGATCTCCTTCCAGTCGCCGATGCGCGTCAGCGCGTCGCGGTCCTTGGGGAGTTCACGCTGGCACTCGATGAATCCGGTGGGTTTTCCCATGATGGTCTTGGCGGGAGGGGTGAGGGCGGATCAGCCGCCGCCGACGCGCGCCTCGGCGCGCGCGTTGATTTCGAAGGCCTCCTGGAGGGCGGCGGCCCCGCTGAGGCCCAGGGCCGGGGCGGCGGC
>JBJTIX010000074.1:0-2730 GCA_046095205.1 Opitutia bacterium | reverse complement strand
TCCGCATGCTGGAAGTGCGCGTGATGGATGTCGCCGACCCCGCGGGGAAGCTCGGCCTCGCCGTCCGGGCCCCGCAGATGGCCGTGATGTTCCTCGTCTGCGCCCTCGCTCTGTTCGGGCTGCCCGGCACCTTGGGCTACGTCTCGGAGGACCTGCTCTTCCAGGGCGTGCTCGAGTCGCGGTCGTGGATCGGGCTCTGCCTGCTCTTCGCGACGGCTTTCAACGCGATCAGCCTGCTCCGTCTCTATTCCACGCTCTTCCTGGGCGTGCTGCCCAAGAACGTGCTCATCATTCCCGACGCCTCCCCGCGGGAGCGCTGGCCGATCGTGCTCTGCGTGGTGGCCCTGGTGGCGGGCGGAGTGGCGCCCAAGTACGTGATCCGGGCCGTCTCGCCCTCCGTGCAGACCGAGAAGGCGCACGGCTGAGTCCTCGTCGGACAAATCAGCCCAGCAGCTCCCTCACCACCCGGGCCGCCTGGCCGTTGGTGAGGGCGAGTTCGGCGCCGTTGCGCTTGTAGACGAGCTTGTCGTGGTCGAAGCCGAAGCAGTCCAGCATGGTCGCGTGCCAGTCGTAATGGTTGACGACGTCCTTCACGGCCTTGTGGCCCCATTCGTCGGTCTCGCCGTAGGTCAGGCCGCCCTTGAAGCCGCCGCCGGCGACCCACTGGCTGAAGCCGTAGGTGTTGTGGTCGCGTCCCCATTTGGCCTCGCCGGCGTCGTTCTGGAGCACCGGGAGGCGACCCATCTCGCCGCCCCAATGGACGATGGTGCTGTCGAGCAGGCCGCGTTGCTTGAGGTCGGCGACGAGCGCCGCGCTCGGACGGTCGGTGGCGGCGCAGAGGGTGGGCAGGGCGGACTTGATGACGCTATGGTTGTCCCAGCTCTGTCCTGAATTGAGGATCTGCACGTAGCGTACGCCCCGTTCGATCAGGCGTCGGGCGATCAGGCAGCGGCGTGCGTAGTCGTCGCATTCCTTGCGGCCGATTCCGTAAAGTTCGAGGATGTGCTTCGGCTCGTTGGAGATGTCAAAGGCCTCCTTGGCGGCGAGCTGCATCCGTCCGGCGAGCTCGTAGGTCTGGATGCGGGCCTGCAGGTCGGTCTCGCCCGGATGGTTGGCCGCGTGTTCGGCGTTCAGCGCGCGCAGGAGTTCCATCTGACGGGCCTGCGGCTGGCCTTGGAGCGCGGCGGGCGGGTCGAGGTTGAGGATGTGCGGGGCGGTGGCGCGCACGAAGGTGCCCTGATAGACCGAAGGCAGCCAGCCGTTGGACCAGTGCTGGTTGGCGAAGGTCGGCAGGCCCGAGGGGTGCCCCATGACGACGTAGGCCGGCAGGTCCTTGGTCTCGCTGCCCAGGGCGTACGTCACCCAGGCGCCCATGGTGGGGCTGCCGGAGGTGATGCGGCCGGTCTGCACGGCGAGCATGCCCTGAAGGTGGTTGTTCACGCCCGACTTCATCGAGCGGATGAGGCAGATGTCGTCGGCGACGCCGCCCAGATGGGGCAGCAGTTCGCTGAGCTCCATACCGCACTTGCCGTGTCGGGAGAATTTCCAGAAGGAGCCGAGGACCTTGGACGAGGCCTGCGCGACGTTGTCATACTTCACCTCTCCGGGGAACTTCTGTCCGTGCCACTTGCTGAGCATCGGCTTGTGGTCGAAGAGGTCCATCTGCGACGGTCCGCCCATCATGAACAGGGAGATCATGGCCTTGGCCTTGGCGGGCCGCGGCGGCTTCTTGGGCGTGAGGTCGAAGACTTCGTTGCCGAGAAGGGGCTTCACGGGTGCCGCGAGCAGGCCGTCGTGACGGAGCAGCGTGGCGAGGCCGAGGGTGCCGAGGCCGAAGCCGCCGGCCTCGAGGAAGTGGCGTCGGGAGCAGAGTCCGGCGGGGAGCTTATTCGACATGGAGGAAGCGATTGGAGGCGAGCAGCGCCTGGCAGAGCGAGCCGAGGGCGTCGACCTGCGCGCCGCGGTTCACGGCCACGGGGGCTGGGAAGGGCGCCTTGCGCTTGGAGGAGCCCACCTTCTCCTTGAGGGAGGCGTCGGCGACCGGCTTGGCGGGCGAGAGTTTTTCGAAGTGCGCGATTTGCGCATCGAGCAGCCGTCTGAACTCCTTGAGCTCCTCGGCGGACGGATCGCGTCCCTGCGTGAGACGCCATGCGGAGCGAATCTGGCCGTCCAGATCCTCCGGGTGCTCCTTGATGACGCGGGCGGCGAGGTCCTTGCCCCGCTCGATGATGAACTCGTCGTTCATCAGGAAGAGCGACTGCGTGGCGGCGGTGGAGGAGTCGCGTCGCTCGCAATTGGGTTCCATCTCCGGGAGGTCGAAGGTGGCGAGGGCGGTCGCCGGTCCGGTGCGGCGGTGCTGCAGGTAGACCGAGCGGCGGAAGACCGCGGGGGAGGAGGTGTCGACCTTGGTGACGTCGCCATTGGCGTTGCGCATCTCGACGCCGGGGATCATGCGGCCGTCGCCGGTCTTGCCGACGGTGACGGGTGCGCCGAAGCGCTCGGGGTTGAGCTTGCCGGTCACCGCGAGCATGGAGTCACGGATCGTCTCGGCGTCGAGCCGGCGCACGCGGAACCGTCCGACGAGCGCGTTGTCAGGGTCGGCCTCGCGTGCGGCGTCGTTGCGGGCCGACTGGCGGTAGGCGCGGCTGAGCATCATCTCGCGATGCATGGCCTTGAGGCACCAGCCGGATTCCACGAAGCGTGAGGCGAGGTAGTCGAGCAGCTCGGGGT
>JBJTIX010000073.1:0-13103 GCA_046095205.1 Opitutia bacterium | reverse complement strand
GCCCTAGCCCTGGCCCTAGCCCTAGCCCTTTTCCTACCATGCCCACCCTCACCGAAGCCCGCGCGCTCTACGACCTGCCGCTCAACACCTTGATCTTCAAGGCCCAGCAGGTCCATCAGGCCCATCAGGACCCGGCCGGCGTGCAGCTCTGCACGCTGAAGTCCATCAAGACCGGCGCCTGTCCCGAGGACTGCGCCTACTGCCCGCAGTCCGTCCACCACAACACCTTCGTCGAGGCCGAGGCCCTGATGGAGACCGACACCATCCTTGACGACGCCCGCAAGGCCAAGGCCGGCGGCGCGACCCGCTTCTGCATGGGCGCCGCCTGGCGGCGCGTCGCCGACGGCAAGCAGTTCGACAGCGTGCTCCGCACGGTCTCCGGGGTGAAGGAGCTCGGCCTCGAGGTCTGCTGCACGCTCGGCATGGTCACCGAACAGCAGGCCGCGCGCCTGAAGGAGGCCGGCTGCGACGTCTACAACCACAACCTCGACACCTCGCGCGAGCATTACGCGAAGATCATCACCACCCGCACCTACGACGACCGCCTCCAGACGCTCGCCAACGTGCGCAAGGCGGGCCTCGAGGTCTGCTCGGGCGGCATCATCGGCATGGGCGAGACGGTCGACGACCGCCTCAAGATGCTCGTCGAACTCGCGCAGCTCGACCCCCAGCCCGACTCGGTGCCGATCAACGCGCTGGTCTCGGTGGAGGGCACGCCGCTCGCCGGCCGCCGCTTCGTCGACACGGTGGAGTTCGTGCGCACCATCGCCGTCGCCCGCATCCTCATGCCCAGGGCGATGGTCCGCCTCTCCGCCGGCCGCGCCAACATGAACGACGAGACGCAGGCGCTCTGCTACCTCGCCGGCGCCAATTCCATCTTCCTCGGCGAGAAGCTGCTCACGACGGGCAACCCCGAGATCGAGGAGGACATGAACCTCCTCCGCCGCCTGGGCCTCCACCCGCTGCATCCCGACGAGGCCCGGCGCGTCCACCGCGGCGAGATCGCGCCCGCGGACGCCGCGCCCGCGGCGTGGCCCGACCCCGCCGAGTTCGCCGCGACCGCGGCCAAGGGCGGCTGCGGCGAGGGCGGTTGCGGCTGCGGCTGAACCGTGCGGACGGTCCTCGTCACCGCCAGCGACACCGGCGTGGGCAAGACCCACGTCGCCGGCCTGCTCGTGCGGCGTCTGTCGCGCCTCGGCCGCGGCCAGGCGGTCAAGCCGGTCGAGTCCGGCGCGGGCGCCGGGCGTCCGTCCGATGCCCGCCGCGCGGCCGGCCGGCTCGCCGACGCGATCACCGTCCTCTCCCTGCCCGAGCCCCTCGCGCCCCTCGCGGCCGCGCGTCGCGCGGGCCGGCGGCTCACGCTCGCCTCGCTCGTCCGCGGCCTGCGCGCGCTCCCGCGCGCGCCGTTCCGCATCATCGAGGGTGCGGGCGGCGTCGCCGTGCCGCTCGGCGCGGACGGCTCCGACTGGTCGGACTTCGCCGCCGCCGTGCGGCCCGGGCTCGTCGTCATCGTGGTCCCGGACCGGCTCGGCGCCATCAGCCAGGCGCGCACCGCCTACGCCTACCTCCGACGCCGCTGGCGCGGTCCGGCCGGCGTCTGGCTCAACGCCGTGCGGGCGCCCTCGGCGGCCGTGGCCGCCTCGAACCGTGAGGGGCTGCGCGCGGCCGGCATCCCGCTGCTCGGCGAATCCCGGAGGGGCGTCGCGCGATTCGTCGCGCCCGCGCTGCGCCCGTGAGCGAGGCCCTCCTGCGCCGCCTGTCGCTGGCCCTGCGCGCACGTGAGGCCGGCTCGCTGCTCCGTCGGCTCGATCCGCGCCGTCCCGACGACGCACGCGTCAACCTCGCCGACAACGACTACCTCGGTCTCTCGCGCGATCCCGCGGTGGTCGCCGCCGCGGCCGAGGCCGCGCGCACGTGGGGCGCCTCGTCGTCCGCCTCGCCGCTGGTGACCGGCTACACGGCGTTGCACGCCCGGCTCGAGGCCGAGCTGGCCGCCTGGCACGGTTATCCGCACGCGCTGGTGATGAACTCCGGCTACGCGGCCAACGCGGCCGTGCTGGGCGGACTGCCGAAGAAGGGCGACGTCGTCCTGGCCGACCGGCTGGTGCACGCGAGCATGCTCGAAGGCATCCTCGCCTCGGGCGCGCGCCTGCGGCGCTTCCCCCACAACGACCTCGACGCGCTCGAGCTCATGCTCGACGAGGAGTGTCCGCCGGGGGGCGCGGTCTTCGTCGTCACCGAGAGCGTGTATTCCATGGACGGCGACGGGCCCGACCTGGTGCGCCTCGCCTCGCTCCGGCGCCGCAAGGATTTCTGCTGGGTGCTCGACGAGGCCCATGCGACGGGCTGGTACGGCGCCACGGGTTCGGGCCTGCAGGAGCAGGCCGGCGTCCGCGCGGCGGCCGACATCGTGGTGGGCACGCTCGGCAAGGGGCTCGGCTCCCAGGGCGCGTACGTGCTCTCCCGTGCGCCCGAGGTGCGCGACACGCTGGTCAACTTCGCCGGCGGCTTCGTGTACTCGACCCATCTCGCGCCGCCGTGCGCCGGCGCGGCGCTCGCCGCGGTCGGACGCGCGCGCGAACTCGCCGCAGAACGGGCGGCGCTGCACGCGCTCTCCCGCCGGTGGCGCGACGGGCTGGTCGAGGCCGGCTTCTCCGTGCCCGCCGGCGACTCGCCCGTGATCCCCCTGGTCTTCGGCGATCCGGCCGTCACCTTGCGTCATGCCGAGGCCCTGCGCGGCGCCGGGTTCATCGTCTCCGCGATCCGTCCGCCCACCGTGCCCGAGGGCACCGCCCGCATCCGCATCTCGCTCCGCCGCGGGCTGAACGACGCCCACCTCGCCGACTTCACCGCCGCCCTCGCGCGGTACCGCGCATGAAGGTCGCCTGGATCGGCGGATGGGGCGTGCCGCCCGAGGAGCTGCGTCCCTTCGCCGCGATGCACGCCCCCGAGGCAGAGCATGTCATCTGCGTGCCCGTGCCCGGCGCGGCGGAGCTGGCCGTCGGCTGCGACGCCCTCGTGGCCTGGTCGCTCGGCGCGCATCTCGCGCTCGAGGCCGCCGCCCGGGGCGTGCGCCTGCCCTCGCGCGCGATGCTCGTGGCCCCCTTCACCTCCTTCTGCAGGGAGCACGGCGCCTGCGGCAAGGTCTCCGAGACCCAGGTTCGCTACCTGCGCCGGTGGATGGAGACCGACCCCGGGGCCGCGCTCGCCGATTTCCGTGGGAGGGCGGGCCTGCCGCCGGCCCCGTCTCCGGGCCTGCCCTATCCCCTCGCCGAGCTCCTGGCCGGCCTCGACGTCCTGGCGCAACCCGCGGGCGTGTCCCTGATTTCCTTCGCGCGGAGCGGCCTGCCCGCCGGATGGGAGGCGTATGTCGGCGACCGCGATCCCCTGCTTGAGGCGGCAGGCGTTTGCGAATCCGTCGTCGGCTGCCATATTGTGGAGGAGGCGGGTCACTCCCTCCGCGACTTCCTCAGCCCCCGAACCTGATGCGCTTCCACGAGCGAGCCGGCACCTACGAGGCCAACGCGGCGCCCCAGCGGCGTTTTGCGGAGGCCCTCGCCGCCTTCGCCCCTTTCCGCGCCGGTTCCAAGGTGACCGAGCTCGGCGCGGGCACCGGATTCCTCACGGCCGCGCTCATGGCGCAGGGCCTGCAGGTCAGCGCCACCGACTCATCGCCCGCGATGGTGGAGCTCGGACGCGAGTCCGTGCCCGGTGCGCGCTGGAGCGTGCATGACGCCTTCGGGCCCGTCGACGCCGCTCCCGCGCTCGCCTCCTCCGGGCTGCTGCACTGGGCCGCGGACCCCTCCGCCGTGCTCGGCCACTGGCATGAGGCCCTGCCGTCCGGCGGCCGACTCCTGCTCGGCGTCCCCTGCGACCCCTGCCTCTGCGAGCTGCGTGACCTCGTGGGCGAAGGTCCCCTTCGCTGGCGCGACGAGGCCCAGTGGCTCGCGCTGATCCGGCGTGCGCGCTTCGACGTGCGCGCGCACGGCGTGCTCGAGTCCGAGGAGGCGTATCCCTCCGCCCTCGACCTCTTCCGCGCCCTGCACCGCAGCGGCGTGACCGGCGCGCCGCGTCTCGGGCCTGGCGAGCTCCGTTCGCTCATCGCCGACTACGACCGCCTGCACAACGGACCCCGCGGCGTGACCGCCACCTGGGCCTGGCTGCTGGTGGACGCGGCGGCGAGGGGTTAGGTCCGCCGTTTACCGTCCCAAGGCAGGTCGCGGGAGAGCTTCTGCGGGTCCCTGCGTCCCTCCGGCCAGCTGTTCAACGGATCAACGCTTCAGCCGTCCTCACTCAAAGCTGAATTCCTCCTGCGCCTCGGGCGGAGGCTCCTCGCCCGCGAGGATGCGGCGGACGAAGAGGTCGCGGTGCTCGGGGCAGGGGCCCAGCCGGCGCAGCGCCTCGATGTGGTCCGGCGTGCCGTAGCCCTTGTGCACGCCGAATCCGTATTCCGGATGCCGGGCGTCCATCTCGACCAGCAGCCGGTCGCGTTCGACCTTGGCGACGATGGACGCCAGCGCGATGGCGAGGGACTTGCCGTCGCCGCCCTTGACCGCCTCGTGGGCCCAGGCGAACGGACGCAGCGGCAGCCCGTCGACCAGCACCAGGAACGTGCGGCCCTCGTCGTGGCCGAACAGCTCGCCCTCCGTGCCGGCCGCGGCGAAGAGCGGGGCCAGCGGTCCTTGCGCCAGCTCCGCGACGCAGCGGGCCATGGCCAGCCGCGTGGCGCCGAGGATGTTGTGCGCGGAGATCTCAAGCACCGAGGCCGCCGCCCAGGCGCTGCGCAGCCGGCCGGCTGACTGCAGCTCCCCGACCGCCGCGCGCAGTTCCGCGCGCCGCTCCGCCGTCAGACGCTTGGAGTCGTCGGCGCCGGCGACCTTCCTCAGCCAGGATTTCTCGCCGTAGAAGCCCGCGTCGAGCAGCACCGCCGCGGCCACGACCGGTCCGCAGAGCGAGCCCCGGCCGGCCTCGTCGATCCCTATCACCCCGGGGCGTTCGGCCCCGCGGCGACGGTCGAACTGGGCCAGCGAGGCCAAGCGTCAGCCCTTCTTGCGGCCCTTGAAGAAGGGCTTCGGTTCCGGCGGCTCGAGCCCGCGCGCCTCGTAGGCCGTCTTGAAGTGCAACTTGGCGAAGTTGACCAGAATGGCCGGCCCGAGGCGGCCGCAGAGCTCCGTGGCGGCGGCCTTCGCGTCGGCGCCCGAGCCCTTGGGGAGCGGCACGCCGCCGTCATGGGAAAGGCGCTCCAGTTCGCGCACGAACGTCGCGCGGGCGACGATCGAGGCGGCCGCGACGACCGGGTCCGACTCGGCCTTGGTGCGCATGCGCAGGTCGAAGACCACGTTCTTGCGCGCCAGCTCCTTCTGGACCAGCGGCTCCTCCGAGAACTGGTCGAGCAGGCCCCAGGCGGGACGCCGGCCGTGCGCCTCCTCGAAGGCCTTGAGCGCCTCCTCGCAGGAGGTCGCGTGCATCCAGGCCAGCAGGCGGTTGAGGTTCTTGCCGAAGCGCGAGTGCAGCTCGTTGTACTTCGACATGCGCGCGAAGGTCGTCTTGACCGAGACGCCCGGCGTCTCGCGGATGGCGCGGTCGAGCTCGGCGATCTTCGGGTCGGTGAGCTTCTTGGAGTCCTTGATGCCCATGCGGATCCATTCCCGGGCCATCTCGCCCGTGGCGACGACGCAGGCGGACACCACCGGCCCGAAGAGGTCGCCCTTGCCCGACTCGTCCAGTCCGGCGTGGTCCTCGAACCATTCCGGGTTGAGCTCGGCCTCGTAGCCCAGCTCGGCCCGGCCCGTGACGTCGGGCTCCAGCGTGAACTTCACGAACTCCTCGGTGCCCTTGCCGGCCACCACGCACTTGCCGGACGCGTAGTGCGTCACGTTGACGTCGGGGCCCTTGAAGGCGAAGGCGGCGTGGTCGACCGTGCGGGACTCCCAGCCCTTCGCGGCCAGGATGGCGCGCAGCTTGGCGGCCTGGGCGGCGTCGAGCTTGACGGTATGGGACGTCACCTTGGCCGGGGCGCCGTCGTCGGAGTCCTGCTTTGCCTTCTTCGCCATCGCTCCCAAGGTCATACCGACCTTCCCGTCCTAATCCAGCCCCATCCCATGGACGCCCGCGCGGAACGCCTCCTTTCCCGAGCTCCCGAGGTCCGTCGGAGCCTGCTGGCCTGGTTCGCCCGCCACCGCCGCGCCATGCCCTGGCGGGAGCGTCCCTCGGCCTACCGCACGGTGGTCTCGGAGCTGATGTGCCAGCAGACGCAGATTGCGACCGCGATCCCTTACTTCGAGCGCTGGACCGCGCGCTGGCCGGACTTCGCGTCGCTGGCGGCGGCGAAGGAGCCCGAGGTCCTGCGCCTGTGGGCGGGCCTCGGCTACTACTCCCGGGCGCGCAACCTGCTGGCCCTGGCGCGCGAGGTGGTGTCGCGTCCGCGCACGCCGCGCACCGCGGCCGAGTGGGGCGAGTTCCGCGGCGTCGGTCCCTACACTGCGGCCGCGATCGCCAGCATCGCCTTCGGCGAGGCCGTGGCGGTGGTCGACGGCAACGTCGTGCGCGTGCTCGCGCGGCTGACCGGCGACCGCGCCGTCTTCCGCGACGCGGCCGACGCCGCGCGCCGGCTGCGTCCGCTCGCCGACGCGCTCGTCGACCCGCGGCGGCCGGGCGACTTCAACCAGGCGCTGATGGAGCTCGGCTCGCTGGTCTGCCGCAAGGCCGCGCCCGCCTGCGCGTCCTGCCCCCTGCGCGCCCGCTGCGCCTCGGCCGGCTCCGCCGGGGACCTGCCGCGGTTCGCGGCGCGCCGCCGGCGCGAGGCGACCGTCGAGCGCGCGGTCGTCGTGCGCGCCGGGCGCGTGCTGCTGCTCCGCCAGCCCGACGACGCGCGGCGCCTGGCCGGCATCGCCGAGATCCCGACCCTGGACGCCCTCGGCCTGGCCCCCGGCGGACGGCCGGCCGCGGAGCGCACGCGGTCCATCGGCGACGTCGCCTACCGTGAGCGCCTGCACCGCCGCGATCCCACGCCCGCCGTGCTGCGGCGCGCGCGCGGGCCCGGCTTCGCGTGGGTCGCCGCGGACGCCCTGGAGCGGTCCGCCGTCAGCGGTCCGCACCTGCGCTGGCTGCGTCAGCTGCTCAGTCCAGCCGGTCCGAAAGCGCGCGGCAGACGGCCTTGAGGACGGCCACGCGCGCGTGGCGGTTGTAGTCGCCCGGCACGACCGTCCACGGGGCGTGCGGCGTGTCCGTGCGCGCGATCATGTCCTCGGCCGCGCGCAGGTTGGCGTCCCACCGGCGCCGGTTGCGGTAGTCCTCCGGCGTCATCTTGTGCCGCTTGTGCGGCGAGCCCTCGCGGGCGCGGAAGCGGCGGAGCTGCTCGTCCTTCGAGATGTCGATCCAGACCTTGACCATCACCGTGCCCGCCTCGGCGAGGCGCGCCTCGAAGTCGTTGATCTCCCCGTAGGCGCGGGCCCACTCCGCCTCGCGGGCGAAGCCCTCCACGCGCTCGACCATCACGCGTCCGAACCAGGAACGGTCGAAGATCGCGACCTGTCCGGCCGGCGGCACCTTGTTCCAGAACCGCCAGAGGTAGTGGCGCGACTTCTCCTCGGGCGTCGGCGCCGTGGTCGGGTGCACGCGGTAGTGCGCGGCGTCCATCAGGGCGCACAGCCGGCGGATCGCGCCGCCCTTGCCGGCGGCGTCGGGTCCCTCGAGCACCACGTCCGTGGTCTCGCCCTTGCGCGCGGCCAGCCGGGAGAGCCGTCCCACGCGCGCCTGCAGCTTGGCGATCTGCTGTCCGTAGGCCTTCTTGTCGAGGGCGGGGTGGCGCGCGGCGCTCTCGAGCAGCCCGCGCGGCCGGCCGCCGGGCCGGCGCACGGAGGCGGCGGTCCGGCGGCGCGAGGCCTGGGCCAGCTGCGCGGCGATGGCGCGGCCGGCGTGCAGGTCGCGCGTCTTGGGGTCGGCGCCGC
This sequence comes from Opitutia bacterium, assembly GCA_046095205.1. GTDB lineage: Bacteria > Verrucomicrobiota > Verrucomicrobiia > Opitutales > UBA953 > UBA953. Next base: position 5,154 of record JBJTIX010000073.1, on the reverse strand, counting down.
CGAGCACCACCTTCCAGGGCAGGTTCTTGCCGCTGACCTGCGAGCGCAGCGTCCGCGCCAGGGCGAGCGAGCGCCGTTTGGCGAGCAGCAGGTCCTCGTCCGTGACCACCCAGCCTTCGGCGTCGGTGTCCTCCGCCTCGCGGAGCCGGCGACGCAGCGACTTCTCGGGCGTCTCGAGCCAGACCTTCACGACCGGCGTGCCGTCGGCCGCGAGCAGCTCCTCGAAGGCCCGCAGCGAGCGGAGGCGCGTGCGGAGCGCCTCGCGGGAGAGCCGGTCGCGCGCGGCGTCGGCGAGCGTGCGCGTGAGCCAGTCGCCCACGACGACGGTGATGCGGCCCCTGGCGGGCGCCTCCTGCCAGTAGGGCCACAGGAACGGCCGGCCCTCGGCGTCCCCCGGGCCCGGGGCGCAAAGGCGCACGTGCCGCGCGTCGAGCCACTCCATCAGCTGGTTGGCGAACTCCGAGGCGGCCAGCCGGTCGTTCCCGCCGAGCACGATCACCGCGCCGCGCCGCGCCGACTCCAGCCGCCGCTGCGCGGCGAGCAGGCGGAGGTGGAGGGAGGAACGTTCGCGCTCCAGGGCGGTGCGGGTGGCCATCGGGTCGACATTGCCCCAACGGGGCGGCCTTGTGAAGCGCGTTCAGGTCACGGTCGCGTGACGCCTCAGCGCACCAGGTCGCCGATCTCGGCCACGTAGACCTGCCGTCCACCCTCGTGGACGGAGTCGAAGCAGAAGGCCGAGCCGGCGCGGTTGGCCGAGGGGTGCGTGTCGCAGCGCCACTCCTTGCCGACGATGGCGGGATCCGTGGGGTAGGCCCCGATCTCCACCTTGCGGCCGGTCGGCACGTGGTAGAGGTAGGGCCGCTGGACCCTCTCCGGGCCCTGCGGGTAGGTGTCGTTGAGCACCCAGGCGTCGCCCGTGTTCGGGACGTAGGTGTTGTGCCCGTTGACCGTCATCACGTCCTTGCCGACGACCTCCACGTGGTCGGACAGGTCGCGGTACAGGTAGAAGCGCTCGCCGTGGGACGGGTGCCAGGCCCAGGCGAAGACGTGCTGCGGGTCCCGCCAGACGAAGTGCGACGTGCCGCCGTTGGGGTCCATCACGTGCACCCGGCCTCCGTCGAAGTCCATGGTCAGCGCGCGGGTGCGGAAGCCGCCCCGGTCGCCGGGATTGCGCCAGCGGTGCAGGAAGAAGAGCCGTGTGCCGTCCGTGTTGCACAGCAGGTGGTTGAACCAGTGCACCGCGTCCGCCTTCGGCGCGGCGGCGGCGGGCCCGGTGAAGGGCAGGGCTGCCGCCTGGGCGAAGGAGTAGACCAGCTTCCGGCGGCCGGAGGCCACGTCCATGCGCCAGATGCCGGCGTCTTCGGGTGCCCGGTGCAGCTTCCAGATGTCACGGTCGGCGCCGGTAGCGTAGCCGTAGCCCGGCCGGGTGACGTCGAGCCGGGCGAAGTCGGGCGCGAAGGCCGTGCGTCCGTCCGGACTGAAGGTGTAGAACGGGTGCGGCAGCGTGCGCCGGCGGCCCGAGCGCGCCTCGACCAGGCGCGTGACGAAGCGCCCGTCCTCGCGGTCGTTCCAGGCCACCGTGTCCGCGGTGCCCGGGACCCACTGCAGCATGCAGCCCTGCTGCCAGTTCCAGGCCGAGGTCGAGCCCAGCTCCGTCCAGCGGTCGCCGTCCCCGAGGTCGACCATCCCGACGCGGATCGAGTCGGCGGGCGTCGGCGTGCGTCCCTGGAAGTCGACCTCGTTGGCGAGAAGCAGGCGGTCCTGCGGGTCGAAAAGCAGCTTGTCGTAATAGCCGCGCCAGTGGAACTTCGGGCCCGAAGTCACGCGCCGCACACGGACGGCGGGCGCCGCGGCGCAGCCGGAGAGCGCGGAGAGTCCGGCGAGCGCGCCGGAGGCGAGGAAGGAGCGGCGGGGCAGGGGGTTCATGCTTGGCGGCATCCAATCACGCCGCCGCCCCGAGGCAACCCCCGCTTCAGCGCAGCTCGTCCGGAATCGGGTCGGCGGGCGGCAGCTCGCCCCTGCGCATCGCGTCGAGCGTCTCCTGCAGCTCGACCTTGAGCTCGGGCACCTGCGCCACGCGCACGGCCTGCTCCTGGAGGCGGAGCGCCTCCTCCTTGCGTCCCTGGAGCCACCGCACGCGGGCCAGCGTGTCGAGCTTGTCGGGATGCTTCTCCTGCGTGAGCTTCACCGCGCGTTCCGCGCACAGCGCGGCGAGCGAGAGGTTGGGCTTTGAGAGGAAGACCGGGTGCGTGACGAGGTCCCAGGCGACCTCGTTCTGTGTCTCGGCGTCGTCGGCCTCGTCCTCGGCGTGCTTCTGCATGAGCCGGTAGCTGGGGTAGGGGTCGCCGCGGCCGAGGGCGATGCGGGCGCCCATCGACTCGAGCATCTCCTTCCGCTCGACCGGCGGCAGCACCGCGGCCGCGCCGGGCAGCGCGCGTTCGGCGGCGTCCCAGTCCTTGCGGGCCAACGCGCGCGAGAGCGCGTTGAGCTTCTCCTGGAGGCGGGCGATCTCGGCGGACTCGTCGTCGAGCCCGGGCAGCGGGGCCTTGGGCGCGGGCGCGGGGGCCTCGGCCGACTTCGCGGACGGCACGTGCGTGCCCGTGATGATGTCGCCCAGCAGCTGCTCCTCGATCTCCATCGGGTGGCCCGCCCAGGCGACCTTGCCGTCCTGCACGATGAAGGCGTGCGGGATGCCCTGCACGCCGGCGGCCTCGAGCCACGCCTTGACGAAGGCCTCGCCGCCGATGGCGACGCGGTAGCCCATCGCCGCGCCCTGCTTCTTCACGAAGTCGGCGGCGCGCTGGGCGCCGGCGGCGTCGCGTTCGGCCTCCCACACGTTGACGCCCACCACGACGACGCCGCGGCGCGACATCTTCTCGTGGAGCGACTGCAGGTGCGGGATGGCCTTGACGCAGGGCCCGCACCAGCTGGCCCAGCATTCGATGACGTAGGTCTCGCCCTTGCGGAACTCCTTCAGCGGCTCGCCCTTGAGCATCGACTGCGGGCGCGCGGCCGGAGCGGCGTCGCCCACCTTGAGTTCGGCGCCGCCGAGCGTGGCGGCCAGGAGCAGGGCGAGCAGGGTGCGCATGGGGTCAGTCTGTCCGCCCTCCGGGGAGTCTCAACCCCAACCCTTCATTTCTTGGCCGGGGCCGGTTCGGCCTGCTTGGCCTCCTCGATCAGGGCCACGACCTTCTCCTCTGTCAGCCCCATCGGGTGCCCGATGTAGGCCACCTTGCCGCCGGCCACCACGAAGGCGCAGGGGATGCCGTTCTGTCCCGCGGCGGTGAGCCAGGCCTTGCCGACCGAGCCGTTGGTGTCCTTGGCGACCGTGTAGGCCATCTTCTTGCCCGCCTTGCGCACGAAGGCGTCGGCCGCCTCCACGCCGTTGGAGACGTGCACGCTGATCACCGTCACGCCCTTGTCCTTGAGCTTGGTCTGGAGCTCGGCGAGGTGCGGGATCGAGGCGACGCAGGGCGGGCACCAGGTGGCCCAGAACTCCATCACGTAGGTCTTCTTCGGGTCGAAGGCCGAGACGCGATCCCCCTTGATCCAGGCGGACGGGAGCTTGGCGGGGGCCTTGTCGCCGACCTCCAGCTTGTCGGCCGCGGCGGCGGCGAGCGGTGACAGGACGGCGAGCAGCAGGGGGAGGAGGCGCATGGACGCATTATGGCCCCGCCCGGCATCCGGCACAACCCGCAAAAGCGGGCCGGCCGGTCACTTCGCCGCGAACTTCGAGCGGATGGCCTCGACCACGGCGGGGTCCGCCAGGGTGGTGACGTTGCCCAGCTCGCGGCCCTCGGAGACGTCGCGCAGCAGGCGGCGCATGATCTTGCCCGAGCGCGTCTTGGGGAGGTCGGGCACGAAGACGATGCGTTCCGGCCGCGCGAACTTGCCGATCTTGGCGTCGACCATGCCGTTGAGCGTCTTGGCGAGCTCCTTCTCGTCCGCGCCCTTGGCGGAGGACTTGAGGATGACGAAGGCCATCAGGCCCTGGCCCTTGAGGTCGTGCTTCACGCCGACCACCGCGGACTCGGCCACGGCGGCGTGCTCGATGAAGACCGCCTCGAGTTCGGCCGTGCCGATGCGGTGGCCGGAGACGTTGACCACGTCGTCGACGCGGCCGGTGATCCAGAGGTAGCCGTCCTTGTCGCGGATCGCGCCGTCGCCGGGGAAGTAGTACTTCCCGCCCCAGCGGCTCCAGTACGCCTCCACGTAGCGCTTCTCGTCGCCGAAGATGCCCTGCGTGATGCCGGGCCAGGGGCGGCGGATGGCGAGGATGCCGTGGTCGGTCTCGTTGCCGTTCTCGTCCAGCACCGCGGCGTCCACGCCGAAGAACGGCAGCGTGGCCGAGCCGGGCTTGGTGGGCGTGCAGCCCGGGATCGGGGTGATCATGTGGCCGCCGGTCTCCGTCTGCCACCAGGTGTCGACGATCGGGCAGCGTTCGTGGCCGACCAGGCGGTGGTACCAGAGCCAGGCCTCGGGGTTGATGGGCTCGCCGACCGAGCCGAGGAGGCGGAGCGAGGAGAGGTCGTGCTTCTTCACCCATTCGTCGCCCCACTTCATGAAGGCGCGGATGGCGGTGGGCGCGGTGTAGAACACCGTCACGCGGTGGTCCTCGACGATCTTCCAGAAGCGGCCGAAGTCCGGCGCGTCCGGCGCGCCCTCGTACATCAGCACCGTGGCGCCGTTGAGCAGCGGGCCGTAGACCACGTAGGTGTGGCCGGTGACCCAGCCGACGTCGGCCGTGCACCAGAAGAGGTCGTCGGGGCGGAGGTCGAACACGTACTTGTTCGTCGCGTAGGCGTGCACCATGTAGCCGCCCACGCCGTGCATGATCCCCTTGGGCTTGCCCGTGGAGCCCGAGGTGTAGAGCAGGAAGAGCATGTCGTTGGCCTCCATCTGCTCCGCGGGGCACTCGGCGGACGCCCGGGCGGCGGCCTCGTGGTACCACACGTCGCGTCCCGGCGTCATCGCGCACGAGGCGTCGGGGCGTCCGGGGTGCCGCTGCAGCACGAGCACGTGCGCGATCGAGGGGCACTCCTTCACGCCCTCGTCGACCGTCAGCTTGAGCGGCAGGAACTTCCCGCGCCGGTAGCCGCCGTCCATGGTGATGACGGCCTTCGACTTCGCGTCGTCCACTCCGTGGTCTTCGGC
>JBJTIX010000072.1:0-16007 GCA_046095205.1 Opitutia bacterium | reverse complement strand
GCGTCTTCGCCGCCGAATCCGCCGAGCGTTCGCTCGCGCTGCTCTCCGCGCTCGGCTTCCGCACCTACGCGCCCGAGATGCACCTCGAGGGCGGGGCCCGCCTCCTGGCCGGCCTGGAGGAGTTCCGCGAGCACCTCGGCGGCGAGCTCACGCTCGTGCTGCCCACCGCCGTCGGCGCCTCGACGCAGGTCCACGAGATGCCCGCCGCGGTCGTCCGCAAGGCCGCCGACGAGCTGCGCGCGCGCGACGTCCAGCCATGCGCCGCGCGGTCCTGAACGTCGTCGGCCTCTCCGCCCGCGACCTCGCCTCCGGCGTCATGCCCCGCGTCGCCGCCCGCGCCGCGAAGGGGTCGGTCGCGCGCATCCGGCCGGCCTTCCCCGCGGTGACCTGCACCGCCCAGTCCGACTACCTCACCGGCCGCCGGCCCGTCGACCACGGCATCGTCGGCAACGGCTGGTATGACCGCACGCTGAGCGAGGTGCATTTCTGGAAGCAGTCCAACCGCGCGGTGCTCGTGCCGAAGGTCTGGCACGAGCTGCACGCGCGCGACGCGCGGCTCAAGGTCGCGAACCTGGTCTGGTGGGACAACATGGGCACCGACGCGGACATCGCCGTCACGCCCCGCCCGGTCTACAAGGCCGACGGCGCCAAGATCTTCGACATCGCCAGCTACCCGCAGCGGCTCAAGCCCGCGCTCAAGGCCGCCCTCGGGGAGTTTCCGTTCCCCAGCTTCTGGGGTCCGCGCGCCGGACTGCCGTCCTCCCGCTGGATCGCCGGCTGCGCGCGCTGGATCGAGGAGCATGAGCGCCCCGACCTGAGCCTGGTCTACCTGCCCCACCTCGATTACGACCTCCAGCGCTTCGGCCCGGCCGACCCGCGCAGCTACGCCGCGCGCCGCGACATCGACGCGCTGGTCGGCGACCTCGCCGACTTCCTGGAATCCCGGGGCGTCGAGGTGCTCATCGTCTCCGAATACGCCATCACGGCCGTGGACCGCGCCGTGCCGCTCAACAAGGTCCTGCGCGACCGCGGCTGGCTGGAGCTCAAGTCCGAGGACGGCTGCCTGACGCTCGACACCTTCGCCTCGAAGGCGTTCGCCGTCGTCGACCACCAGGTCGCCCACGTGGTCGTGCTCGACCGTTCGGTGCGCGAGGCGGTGGGCGAGGCGCTCCGCGCGACGCCCGGCGTCGGCGAGGTGCTCGACGCCGCCGGTCAGGAGGCCGCCGGGGTGCGGCACGCGCGGAGCGGCGACTTCGTCGTCGTCGCCGACGCGCGCAGCTGGTTCTCCTACTACTGGTGGGACGAAGGGCAGGGCGACCCTGACTACGCCCGCACCGTGGACATCCACCGCAAGCCCGGCTACGACCCCTGCGAGCTCTTCATCGACCCGAAGCTCTCGCTGCCCGCGCTGCGCGTCGCCTGGTTCCTCCTGAAGAAGAAGCTCGGCTTCCGTGCGCTGCTCGAGGTGGTCCCCCAGGACGCCTCGCTGGTGAAGGGCTCGCACGGCCGCGTCCCGGAGGACCCGCTCGACTGGCCCGTGCTCATCGCGCCCGCCTCCGCGTCACTGCCGCCGCAGCTCGCCTCGACCGACGTCTACGCCCGGATCGCCGCGGGCCTCTGAGCCCGCCCGTGGTTGACACCTCCGCCGGTGCAAGGTCAGATGCGCGACGAAAGATGACCGCCCCGTCCACCTCAGGCACAACCCATCCGGCCCTCGGCCGGCCAGGAGCATGAAGATCGCGGTCGTCGGCACGGGCTACGTCGGCCTCGCGAACGCGGTGCTCCTCGCCCGCCGGCACGAGGTCGTGGCGCTCGACATCAATCCCAAGCGCGTCGAGCTCGTGAACTCCGGTCGCTCGCCCATCGCGGACCGGGAGCTCGAGCAGGCCCTGCGCGCCGGCGGACTCCGCCTGCGCGCCACGCTCGATCCCGCCGAGGCCTACCGCGGGGCGCGCTACGTGCTCGTCGCCACCCCCACCGACTACGACCCGGACACCAACCGCTTCGACACGCGCTCCGTCGAGAAGGTGCTGCGTGAGGCCCATGCCGCCGAGCCCTCCGCCACGCTCGCGGTCCGCTCCACCGTGCCGGTCGGCTTCTGCCGGGGGCAGTCCGACCTGCTGAAGACCGAGGTCGTGTTCGTGCCCGAGTTCCTCCGCGAGGGCAGCGCGCTCAAGGACAGCCTGAACCCCTCGCGCATCATCGTCGGCGGCGGCTCTGGCTTCGCCCGCGAGCTCGGCGAGGAGCTGCGCGCCTGCTCCGAACGGCCGGAGGCGCCGCTCCTCTTCACCGGCGCCACCGAGGCCGAGGCGGTGAAGCTCTTCTCCAACACCTACCTCGCGATGCGCGTGGCGTACTTCAACGAGCTCGACACCTACGCCGCCAAGCACGGGCTCAGCACGCGCGAGATCATCGACGGCGTCTGCCTGGACGCCCGCATCGGGCCGGGCTACAACAACCCGTCCTTCGGCTACGGCGGCTACTGCCTGCCCAAGGACACCAAGCAGCTCCGGGCCAACTACGACGACGTGCCGCAGAACCTCATCAGCGCCATCGTCGAATCCAACACGACGCGGATGGACTTCATCGCCGACGAGATCGCCGGCCGCAAACCGAAGGTGGTCGGCGTCTACCGGCTCATCATGAAGGCGGGCTCCGACAATTTCCGCACCTCCTCCATCCAGGGCGTCATGCAGCGCCTGAAGGGCCGGGGGCTCACGGTCGTGGTGCACGAGCCGGCCCATCCCGGCGCAGAATTCGATGGGTTCCGTTGCGTGCAGGACCTCGCCGCCTTCAAGCGTGAGGCCGACGTCATCATCGCCAACCGCCGCGACGACGCCCTGAATGACGTGACGGCCAAGGTCTTCACCCGCGACGTCTTCGGCAAGGACTGAGCGCCTGCGGGATTGCCCGGGAACGGCCGGCCGTCACGCTGGTCTGACTCCCCATGCTCCCCGTCGCGCTCATGCTCGCGGCCGCCGCCGCGTCCTTCCCCGAGCCCCATGACAACCAGGCGGTCACGACGCCCCTCCTGACCCCGGCGGAGGCGCTCGGGCGCCTGCGCGCGCCGGAGGGATTCAAGGTCTCGCTCTTCGCCGCCGAACCCGACGTCCGCCAGCCGATCGCGCTCTGCTGGGACCACCGCGGCCGTCTCTGGGTCGCCGAGAACTACACGTACGCCGACGGCAAGGAACGCTTCGACCTCTCCCTGCGCGACCGCATCGTCATCCTGGAGGACTCCGACAACGACGGGCGCTTCGACCGCCGCACGGTCTTCGCCGACGACCTGAAGATGCTCACGAGCATCGAGCTCGGCCTGGGCGGCGTCTGGGCGATGTGCCCGCCGCACCTGCTCTTCATCCCCGCCGACGGCGACCGCCCTTCGGGCCCGCCCAAGGTGATGCTCGACGGCTTCAGCACCACCGCCGCCAGCCGGCACACGTTCGCCAACGGGCTCCGCTGGGGCCCGGACGGCTGGCTCTACGGCCGCATCGGCATCTCCAGCACCTCGTGGATCGACGTGCCCGGCGTGCCGCAGGAGAAGCGCTCCCCGACGGCCGGCGGTTTCTGGCGCTACCACCCGACGCGCAAGGTGTTCGAGCCCTACTGCCACGGGACGACCAATCCCTGGGGGCATGACTGGACGGCGGAGCACGAGATGCTGTTCATCAACACCGTCATCGGTCACGGCTGGCAGGGCATCCACGGCGCACATTTCAAGCGGATGCACGGCGAGGACCCCTACCCGCACGTCTACGAGCTGATCGACCAGCAGGCCGACCACTACCATTGGGACACCGGCAAGAAGTGGAACGACGCGGACGGCGGCCGGGGCGGCGCCGACCTGCTCGGGGGCGGACATGCGCACGTGGGCATGATGATCTACCGCGGCGAAAGCTGGCCGGAATCCTACCGCGACAAGGTCTTCACGCTCAACCTGCACGGGACGCGCGTCAACGCCGAGCGGGTGGAGCGCAAGGGCAGCGCCCTGGTGATGCGTCACGAGCCGGATTTTGTCCGCTCGTCCGACCCCTGGTTCCGCGGCATCGAGATCTCCCAGGCTCCGGACGGCGGCGCGGTCATCCTCGATTGGAGCGACATCGGGGAGTGCCACGACCAGGATGGCATCCACCGCTCCTCCGGCCGCATCTTCAAGGTCTCCTACGGCGACCCGAAACGCCCGGCGACCGATTTCCTCGCCGCCGCGCCCGCCGAACTGGTCGAGCTGCAGCGCAGCCGCAACGAATGGCTGGTGCGCATGGCCCGCTGGGCGCTGCGCGAGCGCGCCTCGCGCGGCGAGGACCTTGCCTCCGCGCTGCCGGCCTGGGAGCGTCTCGCCGCCGAGACGGATCCCGTGCTGGCGCTCAACGCGCATACGACGCTCATCGCCCTGCGCGTCCGGCCTTCGGCCGTCTGGGACGCCGCGCACACGCGCCGTTATTCCGTCGAGGCCGTCCTCGCGGAGAAGAGCCAGCCCTTGCTGGCCCGGCTGGTCGAACGCGAACTCACCGAGCCCCTCGTGCTGCGCAACCAGGCCGTGGCGAAGCAGGGCAACTACACCGGCTTCATCCCTTCCGCCGAGGAGCGCGAGCAGGCCATCCTGGCTCTTGCCACCGGCCGCCGGCACGGGCCGCGCGTGCGGCTGGCGCTGGCTTCGTCCCTCCCGCATCTCTCGACCGAGTTTCGCGCGCTGACCGCCCAGCACCTCCTGCTGGAGACCGAGGACGCCTCCGACCACAATCTTCCGCTGCTCATCTGGACCGGCATCCGCGACCTCCCGCCCGACGCCCTGGTCGACTGCGCGCACGTCAGCCGCCTGCCGACCGTCACCCGGCTCATCGCGCGACGTCTGGCGGAGCAGCTGGACACCGCCCCCGGCCCGCTGGACGCGCTGCTGGAGCAGGCGGTGACGCAGGGTTTCGGCCAGGCGGACGTCCTCCGCGGCGTGGCCGAGGGGCTGCGCGGCTGGCGCAAGGCCGCCAAGCCAGACTCATGGGACGCCTTCACCAAGTCGCTCGCCGATGACCCCGCGTCGCAGGAGTTGATCCGCGCCCTCAACGTCACCTTCGGGGACGGGCAGGCGCTGGACGAGATCCGCAAGGTCGCGCTCGACGATGCCCAGCCCGTGGACGTCCGCCGCACCGCCCTGCGCGCGCTGGTCGAGGCCGGCGCGCCGACCCTGCGGGCCGACTGCGAGAAGCTGCTCTACGTCAATTCCCTCGGCCTCGACGCCATCCGCGGCCTCGCGCGCTTCGACGACGAGGCGGTCGCGAAGAAGATCCTCTCCCGCTATCCGAACCTTTATCCCCACGAGCGTCCGCAGGCCGTGATGGCGCTGGTGTCGCGCCCCAAGTTCGCGCGCGTGCTCCTGCAGGCGGCGACTGAGGGCAAGTTCCCGCGCGCCGACCTAGGTCCTGCCGCCGCGCGGCAGATCCGCGGCTTCGCCGATCCCGCGCTCGACGCCCTCCTGCGCGAAGTGTGGGGCGAGTCACGCGAGACGCCGGCCGACAAACTCGCCGCCATCCGCGCCCTGCGGGCCGAACTCACGCCCGAGACCTTGGCGAAGGCCGATCCCGAGAAAGGTCGCCAGCTGTATGCGGCCGTCTGCGGACAGTGCCACAAGCTCTTCGGAGAGGGCGGGGAGCTCGGACCCGACCTCACCGGCAGCGGCCGCCGTCATCTCGACTACATCCTTGATAACGTCGTCGACCCCAGCGCCGTCGTTCCTGCGGCTTATTATCTCACCACCGTCACCTTGGCGGACGGCCGCGTCCTTTCCGGAGTCGTCGGTGCCGAGACATCGCGCACCGTGACCCTGCGGAGCGTCGGCCAGGAGACCGTGATCGACCGTGCCGACATCCGTAAGCGCGAGACCGCCCCCGTCTCCCTCATGCCTGAGGGCCTCCTGCAGGCCCTTTCGCCCGAGCAGCGACGGGACCTCGTGCGTCATCTCATGCGGGAGTGAGCCCTGTTTTCGTGCTCTTTCGTCCCATCTTCGGACGACTCAGGACAGTCCGATGGTGTAATGGCAGCACAGGAGATTCAGGTCCTCCTTCCGCCTGGCGCACCGCACCCACATCATTAAACGATGGGTGTAATCACGATATGCGCTTGTTAAGCTCGAGCCTAAACAAAGAATGTACAGTAAATGAAAAATAAAAACAGCACGCCGTCTTCCATGCACAGCCTTTCATTGACCGCAGTGGAACGGTTTTGTTTGGTTGGACTTTTCGGAAAAGGTATCCGCGCAAATGAGTTGCTGGCCCCTGTGCTGGCGACGCCAAACCCCGACCGCATGCTGTGCAGTACGGACATTCCCGATCGAGATTTGTGCATTAGCGACCTGGATGGGTTGAGTCCTTCGGCGCTAGCCCTCTTCATTCATGGGACGATGATTCTGCTCAGTAAAGATCCACAGAGAAAAGACGTGATCGCAGCGGAGCCTGGAGAAAGAAACATTTGCAAATGCCATTTGCCTTCGAGCGTAGTGCTCCCCGTAATCGCTCTGGCTCGCCTCATGGCTGAACAACACTCAGTGCTTTCGGCGGACGCGTTCAGTGTCATTAGGGAGGCAATGGTGACTTTTTGTGGTAATACTGACCTAGCTGATTTCCGGAATAATACGGGATACGAGGGGTTTGTTGAGGACCTTGTCAGGGAAAATATAAATAATGATGATGAACGCCGTACGCTCCGCGCGCTTGAACCCAAGGCCTCCCGTGCCCTCCTCAAAAAATACGATAAGATAATCTGACCAGGGCGGTTTCGGTTTAGCCAAAAGCCCCATCTTTCGTTTTGACGAACGGGGGCCGACTCCCATCTTCGGACGACTCAGGACAGTCCGATGGTGTAATGGCAGCACAGGAGATTCTGATTCTCCTTGTCTAGGTTCGAATCCTAGTCGGACTACCACCTGAGAACGAAAAAGCCCTCCGCAAGGAGGGCTTTCGCATGCCGGCAAGGCCCCGCTCAGCGGTCGTTCCAGAGGATGACGAGGTTCTTGGTCTGGCGGCCCGCGGCGATGAGGTCGGGCTTGCCGTCGCCGTTCAGGTCCGCCGACTTCAGGTCCTCGACGGCGATCTCCTTGGTCGTGATCACGCTGGTGCGCCACTCCTTGCCCTCGGCGTCCAGCGGCGTCAGGAAGCGCAGGCCGGGATTGGCGCCGCGCCAGCCGATGACGACCTGGTCGTGTCCGAGCCCGAGGTAGTCGTCGGGCGCGACGGCGTGGCCGTCCTTGAAGCCGTCGAGGACCTGGCGGCGGTTCCACCTGCCGTCGGCGTCGCGCGTGTAGACCGCGGCCTTGTCGCCGTGGAAGGGCTCGACCGTGGCGTAGAAGGGGCCGGAGGCCAGCCGGCCCGCGCGGATTTCGCCCGCGGGATCGGAGCTCAGCTTCGTGGTTTTCCAGGCGCCGTCCGCATAGGAGTTCATCCATACGCCCTCCTTGGAATTGGTGAGCACCTGCTGGCGCTGCGAGCGGTCCCAGCGCACGGTCTCAAGGTTGTGCGTCACGTGGCCGGAATCGTTGACCAGCTCCGTCTTCCACTCGCCCTTCGGGTCCGCGGGCTTGCGGTAGGCGAGCAGCCTGGCGCCCGCACCCTCCGTGTTCTTGTTGCCACGGCCGTGGAGCGGCTGCACCAGCAGGTCCCAGCGCCCCGTGGCGACCTCCACCCAGCGCATGCGGTGGACCGTGGGTTCGTGCGGCAGGCGCACCGTCTCCCACTTCTGCGTGCGGTCCGCGGGCGGCACCAGGTAGAACACCGCGCCGCTGCTGACCGTGTCGCCCGGATTCCAGCCCGCGCCCACCGCGATCTCCGCCTTGCCGTCGCCGTCGAGGTCCTCGGCCGCCACGCAGACATTGTCCTCCTTCGTCAGATTCTCGGCGATGACGTGCTTCTTCCAGTCCGGGTTGCGGTACCACTGGATCGTGCGCTTGTCCGCCAGCACCACGTCCTTCCTGCCGTCGCCGTCCACGTCGGCGATCGCCAGCCCGTAGCCGATCTCGACCTTGTCGATCTCCTGCAGCCGGAACTTCGGTTCCGGCGGGGCGGCGTGGAGCGAGAGGGCGACGAGGAGGGGCAGGGCGGGGCGCATGCCGGCATCTTGCCGCCCGGCGGACGCCTGTCCACCCGCCCTTTCGGGTCAGCGGCCCAGGCCCGGGAACAGCGTGAGCAGCCCCGAGGCCATGATCTCGACCCCGATGGCGGCGAGCGTCAGGCCCATCAGCCGCGTCATCACGTTGATGCCCGTGCGGCCGAGCAGCCGCGTGATCGGGGCGGCCGCGGCGAGGCAGGCGAACGTCGCGCCCGCGCCGGCGACCGCGTAGCCCGCGAGGGCCGCATGGCCCTGCCAGCCCACCGCGCGTTCCGAATAGATGATCATCGTCGAGATCGTCGCCGGCCCCGTGAGCAGCGGCACCGCCAGCGGCGACACCGCGACGCTGTCGCCCGCGCCCTCCATCTCGGGCCCGGTGCTGTCGGCCGCGCGCGCCGCGAGCATCTGCATCGCGTTGATGAGGAGCAGCACCCCGCCGCCCACCTGGAACGACGCCAGCGAGATGCCGAAGAACTCCAGCAGCCGCACGCCGGCGAACGCGCTGCCCGCGATGACGGCGAAGACCGTCAGGCTGCTGATGACCGCCGTGCGGCTGCGCTGCTCCGCGGAGAGCCCGTCGGTGAAGTGGATGAAGAACGGGATGACCCCGACCGGGTTGAGCACGGCCAGCAGCGTCAGCAGCGCCTTCAGGTGCTCCATGGCGGGTCAGCGGGCCGTGAGCCGCTCCAGGCACTCGCGGTAGAGCGACTGCGTGCGCGCGACGACGTCGGCCGGCAGCGTCGGGCCCGGCGCGGTCTTGCCCCAGGGCTGCTTCTCGAGCCAGTCGCGCACGAACTGCTTGTCGTAGGAGGGCTGCGGCCGGCCCGGCTGCCAGGTGGCGGCCGGCCAGTAGCGCGAGGAGTCCGGCGTCAGCACCTCGTCGATGAGCACCAGCGAGCCGTCCTCCGCCGCGCCGAACTCGAACTTCGTGTCCGCGAGGATGATGCCGGCGCGCGCCGCGCGCTCCTTGCCCATGCGGTAGAGCGCGATCGAGGCGTCGTGCACCTGGCGGAAGACGCCGTCGCCGAGGATCTCCCCGCAGCGGGCGAGCGTGATCGGCTCGTCATGCCCCTCGGCCGCCTTGGTCGAGGGCGTGAAGATCGGCCGGGGGAGCGGGGATCCGTCCAGCAGCCCACGCGGCAGCGCGTGGTCGAGGATCGAGCCCGTGCGCGAGTATTCCTTGAAGCCGCTGCCCGCGAGGTAGCCGCGCACCACCGCCTCCACGGGCAGCGGCCGCAGCTTGCGCACGATCATCGAGCGCGGGATGAGGTGCTCGTGGCCGCGCAGCGCGCGTTCGAGCGCCGCCGCATGGTCCGGCAGCAGGTGGGTCGGGAAGATCGCCTTGGCCTGCTCGAACCACCAGAGGCTGATCTGCGTGAGCAGCACGCCCTTGCCGGGAACCCCGTTGGGCATCACCACGTCGAAGGCCGAGAGTCGGTCCGTCGCCACGATCAGGTAGTGCTCCCCGAGGTCGAAGACCTCGCGCACCTTGCCCTTCGCCCGGAGGGGGTAGGGCAGGCCCGTGACGGTCATCAGGGCTTCGGCGGGCAGCGTGACGGTCGGCATGCTGCCCTCACATAGCCCCGCCGCGGGCGGCTCGGCAAGGAAACGCGTCGGATTCAGGCCGGCGGAGTCAGCGCGAGACGGATCGCCTCGCCGGCGGCCGCCAGGCCGAAGGCCCCGGCCACGTGCGCCGCGGTCCCGTAGCCCCATTCGCAGTTGGGCCTCAGCTCCTCGTCCTCCGGCATCGTCCCTCCGGGCAGACCCTCGCAGTCCGCGGGGCTGACCGGGGGTTCGTCGGACCAGACGCAGGAGATGCCGAACGCGCCCTTCCGCGGGAAGCCGAAGTTCTGGCGCAGCCGCTTGCGGACCAGCATCAGCAGGGCGTCGTCGCGCGACTGCGAGAGGTCCGAAACGCGGAGGCGCGTCCCGTCGGTCCGGCCGGCGCAGCCGCCGACCGAGACCGTGCGCAGCCCCCTGCGCCGGCATTCGTCGAGCAGCGCGCACTTCGGCGACAGCGCGTCGATGGCGTCGACGACCACGCCCGAGAAGCCCTCCAGCGTGCCGGCGGCGTTGGCCCGCGTCACGAAGCGGTCGCGCAGCTCCGTCCTCAGCCCCGGCCGGATGGCCCGGGCCCGTTCGGCCATCGCCTCCGTCTTGGGCCGCCCCGCGGCGCCCTCCACCGCGTGCAGCTGACGGTTGGTGTTGGAGGCGCAGACCGAGTCGCCGTCCACCAGCGTGAGCGACCCGACCCCGCTGCGGGCGAGGGCCTCGACCGTCCAGGAGCCCACCCCGCCGAGCCCCACCACCATGAACGACGATTCCGCGAGACGGCCGAGTCCGGCGCGGCCGTAGAGCCGGCCGACGCCCGCGAAGCGTTCGAGGAACCCGCTGTCCATCGCTCCATCAAGCCCGAAGGCGGGCGTCTGTCCAACGTTCAAAACGCCGCCTACGTCCTTGCCGACCGCGGTCCGCGGGTGGAGAATGTCACCCTCATGTCCGAGCCCCTCAAGATCCTGCAGGCGCCCCCGTCACGCTCGTGGCAGCATGCGCTCTCGCTCGGCATCGTCGGGGCGCTGCTCGGGTTCGGCGCGGCCTTCGCCTTCATTTTCTGGAACGGACGCCTGATCGCGCCCGTCGCCGACGCCTTCGTGGCCGCCCGCGCCCCCATCCTCCAGCACCGGGCCGAGAAGGGCGCCTGGCCCCAGGACTTCGACCTCGTCTCCCCGCCCGAGGCCCTGCTCGGCTATGCCTACCTGCCGGCGCGCAACGCGCTCAACAAGACGGGCGTGAAGGGCGCCTGGCGATTCCAGGCCAGCACGGCCTCCCTGTCCTTCGCCCCGGCCGAGTGGGACGAGGACGTCCGCCGCGTGCTCGTCTCCGTCGACGCGCGCATCGACGACGGCGATCCCGATACCGGACTCTTCCGCGTGTCCGCCGACCGCGCCTCCCTTACGCTGAGGGCCGACTGAGCGCCGCGGCGCGTTCGCGCAGCTCCGCCTCCCGCAGCGCCTCCACGATTTCGTCGAGGGCGCCGTCGAGCACCTGCTCGATGCCGTGCACCGTCAGGTCCACCCGGTGGTCCGTGATGCGGTTCTGCGGGAAGTTGTAGGTGCGGATGCGTTCCGAGCGGTCGCCCGAGCCCACCATCGAGCGCCGCGCGTCGGCGCGGGCCTCGCGCTCCCGGGCGCGCGTCTGGTCGAGCAGCCGCGAGCGCAGCACCCGCATCGCCTTCTGGCGGTTGCGCAGCTGCGAGCGTTCGTCGGCGCAGTAGACGGTCAGCCCCGTCGGGCGGTGGATGATCTGTACCGCCGACTCCGTCTTGTTCACGTGCTGGCCGCCCGCGCCCGAGGCCCGCGCGACCGTCACCTCCAGGTCCTCCGGCTTGAGCGTGACCTCCGCCTCCTCCGCTTCCGCGAGGACCGCGACCGTCGCCGCCGACGTGTGCACCCGCCCCGAGGCCTCCGTGGCCGGCACGCGCTGGACCCGGTGGACCCCCGCCTCGTGGCGTAGCAGGGCGGCCGCGCCCTCGCCCTCGATGAGCAGCACCGCCTCGCGCACCCCGCCCAGGTCGGAGGGCGAGAGCGAGAGCAGCTCGTGCTTCCAGCCGCGGCGCTCGGCGAACCTCGAATAGGCCCGGAGCAGGTCGCCCGCGAAGAGCGCGGCCTCGTCGCCGCCCGTCCCGGCGCGCACCTCGACCAGCACGTTGCGGGAATCGTCCGGGTGAGGGGGGATGACCGCCCGCACCAGCTCCTGGCGTGCGGTTTCGACCTCCGGCTCAAGCCGCCGCGCCTCCTCCTCGGCCATGGCCCTCATGGCGGGGTCGGCTTCGCGGGCCATCGCGCGGGCGTCGGCCAGCTCTTTCTCCAGGGCGATCAGCCGGTCGTCGGCCTTGACCGCCTTGGCGGCGAAGCGCAGCTCCGCCCCGAGGGCGGCGGCCTTGCGGGAATCGCCGAACGTGGCGGGGTCGGCCATGAGCCCTTCCAGTTCCGTCAGCCGTCGGCGGAGGGCCGTAAGGTCTGGACGGAGGGGGTTGGTCGACATGGAGACAGGGCCAATCGGGACTTGGAGAGGGACCTTCCCTCCCTTTCAATGGTTTAGCCGCGGACTCGCTCCGCAAGCACCCTTTCCAACCGCTTCCGACCTTCATGCAGCCCAAGGAACCCGCCCTGCGCGGCACCCACGTCCTCTCGTGCGTGTGGGATTTCGACAAGACCCTCTGCCCGGGCTACATGCAGACCCCCCTGTTCCGCGCGTACGGGGTGGATGAGGAGAGGTTCTGGAAGGAGACGAACCAGCTGCCGGCGCTCTACGCCCGCAAGGGCATCCGGACCTCCAAGGACTCCGTCTACCTCAACCACCTCCTCAGCTACGTGAAGTCGGGCCCGCTCAAGGGCCTCACCAACCGCCGCCTCCGCGAGCTGGGCGCCGAAATCCCCCTTTGTCCCGGCCTGCCCGACTTCTTCCCCGCGCTCAAGGAGCACGTCCGCGAGCTCGGCCGGCGCCACAACGTCGAGGTCGTCCTCGAGCATTACGTCATCAGCACCGGCCTCGCCGAGATGATCCGCGGCTCATCGGTGGCGCAGCACTGCGACGGCATCTACGGCTGCGAGTTCCTGGAGCATCCGCTTCCGCCCCACTTCACCCGCCAGGACGAGCTCGCCCTGGAGCTGCCCACCGAGATCAGCCAGGTGGCCGCGATGGTCGACAACACCATCAAGACCCGCTTCCTCTTCGAGATCAACAAGGGCTCCAACAAGAACCCCGAGATCGACGTCAACTCCGTGGTGCGTCCCGAGGACCGCCGCGTGCCCTTCGAGAACATGATCTACGTGGCGGACGGCCCGAGCGACGTGCCCGTGTTCTCCCTGCTCCGCAAGAACGGCGGCCGCGCGTTCGCGGTCTACGTGCCCGACAGCGAGGCCGAGTTCGCCCAGAACGACGCCCTCCTGCAGACCGGCCGCGTCCACGGCTACGGCCCCTGCGACTACACCCCCGCGTCCTTCACGCCCAAGTGGATCCGGCACTGCCTCGCCGGCATGGTCGAGCGCCTCGCGCACGAGCGCGCCCGCGCCCTCGCCGCGCGCGTCGCGCGGCCGCCCCGCCACCTTCACTCCGACCCCTCGCCGCAGCCGCCGTCCGGCGGCGTCCAGGGCACGCTCTTCGGCGACTGACACCATGCCCGCCCCCGCACGCAGCCGCACCGCCACCCTCGCCCGCGCCGCCAGCGAGTCCCGGCCGATACTGGCCGCCGTGCTCGCGATCGTCGCGGCATTCCTGCTCGTGGCGATGGGCTTCCACTCGCAGTCCGACGGCAACATGCTGCCGGGCTTCCTCGAGCGGGTGCTCTCGCTGCCGGCGAATTCCGGCGACGACATGACTTCCAATCCCTGCGGGAGCTTCGGCGCCACCCTGGCGGTCGTCATCTTCAGCCTGTTCGGCTACTCCGCCTTCCTGATCCCGGTCTTCATCGGCGCGGCCGCCTGGTTCGCCCTCAACCACCGCGCGCACACGCTCTGGCCCTTCAAGGTCCTGCTCATGGCGCTCTGCGTGCTCCTGCTCGCGCCCATCCTCGCGCTCTGGCTCGAGCCCGAGGGCGCCAGCAAGGTGGCCGCCGGCGCGTTCGACCCCAAGGGCGCGGGCGGACTGGTCGGGGGCTTCCTGCACGGCACCCTCTTCGAGCCGTTCTTCGGCGCTTACGGCACCTGGTTCCTGATCTTCCCCTACGGCTTCGCGCTGATCGGCGCGCTCGCCGACGACCCGCGCGCGACCATCGCCGCCTGGATCGCGGAGACCCGCGACGCCTTCGGCTCGTGGAACGCCTCGCGTCGCGAGGCCGCCGCGCGGGCCGCCGAGCAGGCCCGCCGGCGCGCCGTGGCCGCCGCCGAACTGCGCCGCAAGCAGGCCGAGGTGCAGGGCGCCGTGCTCGCCGCGGCCGTCGCCCAGCCGCCGCCCGCGGACAAGCCGAAGCAGCCCGAGCCGCAGAAGGCCGCCGAGGAGCCCGCCGAACCCGAGGCGCCGGAACTGGAGACCGTCGACCCCGACAACGTCACCGTCTCGACCAACGGCGAGGCCGGCGAGCCCGCCGCCGAGAAGCCCCGGCCGAAGAAGGCCCGCAAGGAGGAGGATGATGAGGACGAGGAGGACGAGGAGCCGAAGGACGCCGGCAAGGTCCTCGTCGTGAAGCCCGAGAAGATCGAGCGCGCCGCCAAGGCCCAGCTGCCCAAGCGGCAGGGCGACTACGTCTTCCCCGACCTCTCGCTGCTGGCCGAGTCCGCGGGCGCGGCCGACGCGCCCGCCGAGGACTTCCGCCGCCGCGCCGGCGACCTCATCGAGACCCTCAAGCAGTTCAACGTGAACTGCATTCCCGTGGACGCCGACAACGGCGTCGACGTCGGCATCCAGCAGGGCCCGTCCATCACCCGCTACGAGATCAAGCCCGCGCCCGGGACCCGCGTCGAGCGCATCGCCAACCTCTCCAACAACATCGCGATGAACCTCGAGGCCGAGTCCGTGCGCATCCTGGCGCCCGTCCCCGGCAAGGGCACCGTCGGCATCGAGATCCCGAACCGCGTCCGCAAGGACGTGCGCCTCCGCGAGATCCTCGAGTCCAAGGCGTGGGCCGACAGCAAGATGGAGATCCC
The DNA here is from genome assembly GCA_046095205.1 of Opitutia bacterium. Lineage (GTDB taxonomy): Bacteria > Verrucomicrobiota > Verrucomicrobiia > Opitutales > UBA953 > UBA953. The sequence continues at coordinate 1,272 of JBJTIX010000072.1, read as the reverse complement.
CGTGGTGCTCGGCGTCGACAGCGTCACCAACAAGCCCGTCATCCAGGACCTCGCCCGCATGCCGCACTGCCTCATCGCCGGCTCGACCGGCCAGGGGAAGTCCGTCTGCATCAACGCCTTCATCGCCTCGCTGCTCTACCGCCGTACGCCGGAGGACCTTCGCTTCATCATGGTCGACCCCAAGGTGGTCGAGCTGCAGGTCTACCAGAAGCTCCCCCACCTCCTCATCCCCGTCGAGACCGACCCCAAGCGCGTGCCCGCCGCGCTCAAGTGGCTCATCTCCGAGATGATGAAGCGCTACAAGATCTTCGCCAAGGTCGGCGTGAAGAACATCTCCGGCTTCAACGCCAAGGTCGCCCGTGACGCCGCCGCGCCCAAGCAGGAGGAGCTGACCCTGACGCCGGAGGAGCAGGCCGCCGCGGCCGCCGCCGCGGAGGAGGCCGTCGACGACGGCGTGAAGGTGCCGACCGAGAAGCTGCCCTACATCGTCTGCGTCATCGACGAGATGGCCGACCTGATGATGGTCGCCCGCGACGAGGTCGAGAAGTCGGTCGCCCGGCTTGCGCAGCTGGCGCGCGCGGCCGGCATCCACCTCGTGCTCGCCACGCAGCGCCCGTCCACCGACGTCATCACCGGCCTCATCAAGGCCAACCTCCCGACGCGCATCGCCTTCAAGGTCTCGGCGCTCGTCGACTCCCGCACCATCCTCGACAGCCGCGGCGCCGAGTCGCTCGTCGGCCGCGGGGACATTCTCTTCATCCCGCCCGGTTCGGCGACGTTGCAGCGCGTGCAGGGCGCGTTGGTCGGCGAGCAGGAGATCGAGGCCCTCGGGGGCGTCCTCAACCAGAAGAACGGCGGGCCGGAGTTCGCCCAGGAGGTCGTCGAGGCGATCGAGACCGGCGCGGGCGCCGTCGGCGAGGGCGGCGAGGGCGAGGAGGGCGAGGACCCCATCGTCATGCAGTGCTGGGCCGTCATCCGCGAGACCCGGCGCGCGTCCGTCTCGATGCTTCAGCGCAAGCTCAAGCTCGGCTACAACCGCGCGGCCCGCATCCTGGACATCCTCGAGGAGAAGGGCTACGTCGGTCCCGCCAACGGGTCCAATCCGCGCGAGATCCTGGTCGACTGAGCCAGGGCCGGGGGCTCAGCCCTTGGACTTTTTCTTTTTCTCCTCCTCGCGTCGCTCCTTCGAGGTCTTCTTGCGCTCGGGTTCGGGCGGGGCGGGCAGCGTCGGCTCCTTCCAGTCCTTGGTCGGTCTCGACGGGGATGAGGAGG
>JBJTIX010000071.1:0-1509 GCA_046095205.1 Opitutia bacterium | reverse complement strand
GGTTGAGGTCGGTGATGAAGAGGAACTCGCCCTGCGGGGTCCTGACGAGGGAGAGCCCGTGAGCTCCGGGAAATTTACGCGTGCTCCATTTGTCGACCAGCCGGCCGCGGTCGTCGTAGAAGATGACGTTATTGGCGACGTGATTGGTCAGCAGGGCGATGTGTCCGTCGAGCGTGCGGGCGAGGCCGTGGCAGTCGTTGACCGGGGTCTTTTCGTCGAGCACGCCCCAGCCGGGCACGACGCGATATCTGAAGTCACCTTGGCCTAGGACCTCCGGCGATGATGCCTGCGCGAAGGACCTTCCGACCGCACCGTGCCAGGCTCCGGCCGCGAGGGCGGCCTTGAGGAAGGAGCGTCGTCGCATCATGGACGCACGCTGCGGTAGGCTCTGCCGATGGCTTCGACCTTGGGCCATTCTTTGGCGATGCCGCTCCAGGCGAAAGTCATGACCCCCGTGGAAGGCGCGGCCAGGCCTTGGCGGAGGGTCTCGCCGACCTCCTCGACCGGCACGCGTTCGCCCCAGTCGGAGACCTGCACGATGGGCCAGATGAATTTCTTCTCCCCCGGCTCACCCCTGATGCCCAGCAGGCTTCCGAGCTTGGCGGTCTGCCGCGAGACCCAGGCTGGGTCGCCTGCGTGGCCGAAGCGCGCATGGTAGGGCATGATGCTGAACACGTCGAGATGGCGCGCCTGGGCGCGCAGGTCGATGGCCAGCTTGTGCCGGATGGCGCCCCCGCGTTCATCCTCTCCCCACGGGCAATGGAAGGTCCCCAGGAGGGTGCGCGGCCGCGCGCGGTCGAGGATCTCCCGGTATTCGCGCACCCAGTCGGTGAAGACCCCGCAGCGGTAGGCCGTCCAGCGGTCGCGATGTTCACCGAGGAGCAGCGCCGCCGCCTTGGCCGTTTCATCGGGGAGTCGGACGCCCGTTGATTCACTGAAGCCGCGAAGCGCGGCGGGGCAGAAGTCGGTGTCGGGCAGTTCGGGCTCGGCCTGCTCCCAGGCGGCGTGAGCGTGATGGTAGTCCAGCCAGATCCCGTCGATGTCGAAGGTCTCCAGCACGCGTCGGAACTCCTGCATGCGGTCCCGGCGGTAGCCATCATGGTGGGCGCTGACGCCTTGCCAGCCGGAAGGGGCGGGGCAGGGGCGTCCGTCCGATCCGACCGGCGCGGCTTCGGGATGCTGGCGCAGGAACGACGCAAGATGCATCGAGTTGAACTCGGCGTAGACCTTCAGTCCGAGGTCCCTGTGACGTGCGATCTGGTCGGCCTTCAGGCCGCCTGAGCCGACCCAGACCGCATCGATGCCGGAGTCGGACGGCTTTTCGCCGCGCTCCAGGATCTGCGTGAGGAATCCTCCGTAGATGCCCGTGACCTTCGGTCGGCGGGAGGCGGACGCAGCCGAGCATCCTGCGGCGAGGCCGGCCGCGAGGGGCGCGGCGACGGTCAGGACGGCGCGGCGAGCAGGCATCGCTCAGGGGCGGAGCACCCGCACGCGATGATTCTCGGAGTC
>JBJTIX010000070.1:0-3785 GCA_046095205.1 Opitutia bacterium | reverse complement strand
CTTGTAGAGCCCCACGATCACGTTGAGCCCGCTGTCGCGCAGGTTCATCGCGTGGGAGTGGCCCTGGGAGCCGAAGCCGAGCACGGCGAGGGTCTTGTTCTTCAGGAAGCCGAGATCGGCGTCCTTGTCGGTGTACACTTTGGCAGGCATTGGTTCTTTGGTGGGAAGGGGGTTCAGCGGACGACCTTCTTGCGGCCGCGGGAGAGCGCGACGGCGCCGGTCCGGGCGGACTCGAGGATGCCGAAGGGCGCGATGAGGTCGAGGAAGGCGGTGATCTTGCTCTCTCCGCCGGTGAACTCGATCACGAGGGAGTCGTGGGCGACGTCGACGACCTTGGCGCGGAACAGCGAGGCGATCTCGATGAGGTCCGTGCGGGTCTTGCGGTCGCTCTTCACCTTCACGAGGATCAGTTCGCGGGCGACGTGGTCGACCTGCTCGCGGGAGAAGTCCTGGACGGTGATGACGTTGATGAGCTTGTCCAGGGCCTTGACGCAGCGGTCGAGGGCGGCCTCGTCGGCGACGACCGTGGCCGTGATGCGCGAGTAGGCGGGATCGTGGGTCGGGCCGACGTTGAGGGTCTCGATGTTGAAGCCGCGGCCGGAAAGCATGCCGGCCACCCGGGCGAGGACGCCGAACTTGTTCTCCACGAGGGCGGACAGGGTGTGCTTCTTCTTCATGTTACGTCGTTTGCGGGTGAGGGTGGACGGAGGGGGACTCGAACCCACGACATCCTCTGTGTAAGAGAGGCGCTCTAACCAACTGAGCTATCCGTCCGAAGGAACGTGGGGCATAGGGCCGCAAACTGGCCTTGTCCACCTTGAAAACCGCCCCGCGGGGCTTGCCCGCAGCCCCGCCCAGGGACTATTTGTCGGGCATGGACACGGCCCGCATGCTGCGCATCCGGGAGGCGCTCGAAAGGCTCGCCTCGCCCTCGCCCTCCAAGGAGACCGTGCTGGCCGACCTGAGGCTGCTCGACGAGGAGCTCAAGTCCTCCGAGGGCCCGCTGCCCGGCGACCTCGATCACTACCTGCGGCGGCGCTCCTACGAGAAGGCGCTGGTCTACCTCAACGGCGGCACTCCGGGCGCCGGTTCCTGCGGACGCGGGTCATGAGCGGCAATCCGTTCGACAAGCTCGACGGGCAGGGCCTGCCTCCCGGTCCTCCGCCCAAGCCCGCGACTCCCGAGGCGAAGCCCGCCCGCAAGCTCGGCAAGGTGGTGCTGCAGTACGAGCGCGCGGGACGCGGCGGCAAGGAGGTGACGATCCTCAAGGGTCTCTGGATCGAGTCCCAGGAGGCGCGCGTGCGCGACGCGCTGCTGCGCGACCTGAAGCGCGCGCTGGGGACGGGCGGCGCGCTCGAGGGCAGGGAGATCGTGCTGCAGGGCGACCGTCGGGATTCCGCCAAGGCCTGGCTGCTCAAGGCGGGCTTCACGACCAACATCTGACGGAAAACCTCTCGCCTCCGCCGGGTCGCGACGGTATCTCCAGCGACGTGCCGGAGCTGTTTCCCAAGCTGATTTCGCCCGCGCCGCCCGTGCGGCGCGCGCTCGAGCTCCTCCGCGAGGCGGGAGGCCGGCCGCTGCTGGTCGGCGGCAGCGTGCGTGATGCCCGGATGGGGGTCCCGGTGCTCGACTACGACGTCGAGGTCTACGGGCTCGGCACGCGCCAGATCGAGACGGCCCTGCGGCGCGAGTTCGGGGTGGTCACGGTGGGCGCCGCCTTCGGCGTGACCAAGCTCAAGGATCTGCCGGTCGACGTCTCGGTGCCGCGCCGTGAGAGCCGCACGGGAGCCAAGCACACGGATTTCGAGGTCAAGGCCGACCCCACGATGACGCCCAGGGACGCCGCGGAACGTCGCGACTTCACGATCAACGCCATCATGTGGGACCCTTTCACCGACGAGGTGATCGATCCCTGGGGCGGCCTGGCCGACCTGGCCGCGAAGCGCCTGCGTCACGTCTCGGACAAGTTCGCCGAGGACCCCCTGCGCGTCCTGCGCGCGATGCAGTTCGCCGCCCGCTTCGAGTTCACGGTCGCCCCTGAGACGGCCGCGCTCTGCGCGACGCTCACGCAGGATCACCTGCCCGCCGAACGGCTGATGGAGGAGTGGACGAAGCTCATCCTCCGGGGACGGCGTCCCTCGCTCGGCCTGGCGTTCCTGCGGGAATGCGGCTGGACGCGGTTCTACCCCGAGCTGCATGCGCTCATCGGCGTGGAGCAGGATCCCGAATGGCACCCGGAGGGCGACGTCTGGACCCACACGCTGCTCTGCCTCGACGCCTTCGCCAGGGAGCGCACGGGCGACCGCGACGAGGACCTCATCGTCGGCCTGGCGGTCATGCTGCACGACCTCGGCAAGGCCTGCACGACGCGCCGAGAGCCGCACGACGGACGGCTGCACGCCTACGGTCACGAGGAGGCGTCGGTGCCCCTTGCGCAGACCTTCCTCTCCCGGATCACCCGCGAGGTGCGCCTCGTCGAGTCCGTGCTGCCGCTGGTGCGCTGGCACGCCGCGCCCTACGAGCTCTGGAAGCAGCGTGAGAAGGCCGGCGACGCCGCCGTGCGACGGCTGGCCGCCAAGGCCCACCGCATCGACCGGCTCATCCGGGTGGATTCCGCCGACCGCAAGGGGCGCGGCCCCGCCTCGATGGAGGGGCCCTCGCCGCAGGGCGTCTGGCTCAAGGAGCGCGCCGCCGCACTGGACGTCCGCGCCTCGGCGCCGAAGCGGCTCGTCCTGGGCCGGCACATCATCGCCGCGGGCCACCGACCGGGCGAGTGGTTCACGAAGGTGCTCGACGAGGCCTACGAGGCCCAGCTCGACGGCGCCTTCGCCGACGAAGCCGGCGGCCTCGCCTGGCTCAAGGAACGCCTCGCACGCGGCGCTGTCTGACTTCTCATGGCCTCGCGAACAGAAGGACTGCAGGAACTCCTCGCCGGAAAACCCGACTGGACCGCGGTGCTGGACCGGGTGCTCGCCGCGTTCGCCTGCGTCACGGGCACCATCCATCGCACCGATCCGGCCACGGGCCTGCTCGCGCTCATCGCGCACCAGGGCATACCGCCGCAGGCCCTGCCGATGCTGCTGCCGAAGATCGACAACATCCCGTTCGGCAAGGGCATCGCGGGCTGCGCCGCCGAGCGCAAGGAGGCGGTCCAGCTCTGCAACCTGCAGCAGGACCTCGGGGGCGTCGCCAAGCCCGACGCCCGTCAGACGAACGTCCAGGGCGCGCTCGCCGTCCCCGTGCTGGCCGCCGACGGCAGGGTCCTCGGCGTGCTCGGCATCGGCAAGATGCACCCTTACGACTTTTCGGACGCCGAGATCGCGGACTTGAACAAGGTGGCCGAGCTGTTGGCGAAGAAGATGTAAACGGGGTAGATGACAGAGGACGGATGACAGAAGTGAGGCAGTTCGATTTTTCAGCCTGACCCCCTCTGCCATCCGTCATCTGTCCTCTGTCATCGATGCTTCACGAGCCCGCCAGGGCTCTGCCCGTCGGCGACCCCTTCTGCTTGAGCAAGCCCTCGGGCAGGCCCGCGTAGACGAGCTTGCCGCCCTTTTCGCCGCCTTCGGGCCCGAGTTCCAGCACGTGGTCCGCCGCCAGGATGACGTCGGAGTGGTGCTCGATGACGATGAGCGTGGCGCCGGCGTCGCGCAGGCGTCCGAGCAGCGCGAGCAGCTTGGCGATGTCGTCCCAGTGCAGGCCGGTGGTCGGCTCGTAGAGGACGTAGAGGCGGCCGGAGTGGTCGCGGCGCGCGAGTTCGGCGGCGAGGCCCAGCTCCTCAATCT
>JBJTIX010000069.1:0-1964 GCA_046095205.1 Opitutia bacterium | reverse complement strand
CGCGCCGGTGAAGTTCTTCTTGCCGAAGGTGTTGATGCCGTTCTTCACCCCGCCGCCGGCATGGTGCTCAACGACGCGTTCGACGCGGGCTGGGATGCGGAGCGCCGTCCGTCGCGTCCGATCCCGTCCGGCCGTGTCCGCCGCCTCGACGCCTTCGCCGCGGGCTTCGCCGCGCTGGGGCTCGGCTGGCTCGCCGTGCTGCTCGCCGCACCGGAAGCGACGCGCCTCCAGGCGGGCGTCTTCGCCGCCGCGCTCGTCGCCGCGGTCCTGGTCTACGACCGCTGGCACAAGGGCAGGGCGTTCGCGCCCGTTGTCATGGGCGCTTGCCGCGCGCTGCTGCCCTTCATCGGCATCGTCGTCGCCGGCTGGCCGGTCGGCCGCCCGCCGATCCTGCCCGACGACATCGCCTACACGCGCATCGACGTGGTGCTGTGGACGCACGCCGCCACGCTCTGGGCGCTCACTTTCGCCATCACGGTCGTCGCGCGTCATGAGACCGGCCCCGCGCGTCCGCCCCGCTGGGCGGAGGCGCTGCTCTGGCTCCTGCCGGTGCCGCTCGCGCTCGCCTCCGACTGGGTCGCCTGGGCGGCCGTTTGGTGCGCCGCCTACTGGGTCTGGATTTTCCTCTCCGCCCGCCGTCATCCGCTGCCCGAAGGCGTCGGCGCCCGCGTCGCCGACCGCCTCGCGAGCTTCCCGCTCATCGACGCGTGCGTGTACGGCAACCTCGTCGTCCTCCATGTCTACTGCCTGCGCAAGGTGAAGATCGTCCACCCGGAGATGAAGGCCTTCCTGTGGGCCGGGCTCCTGCTGGCGGCGCTGGGCCCCGTTTTGAGCCTGCTGGCCACGCTGCGGCTGCGGCGGGCCATCCCCCAGACCTGAGCCGTTTCCGGGGAACTGGGCTTGTCCCGGAGGGTCGAATCCGTTCTGATTGACCCTCCCCCGGGCCATGGACGACTCCATCGACCTCGAATTCTCGGTGACCTACCGCCACCGCATCCTCTTCACGGAGGACGCGTTCCGGAAGGGCAACCGCGTGCTCGCGGGGCTCTTCGGCGGGGCCAAGGTCATCCCCATGGTCGACTCCGGCCTGGCCGCCGCCCGCCCGGGCATGCTCGCCGACATCCAGGCCTACGGCCGGACGGAAGGGGTGAACTTCACCCGTGCGCCCCTCGTGCTCACCGGAGGCGAGGCCGCCAAGAAGGACTCCGCGGTGGTCAAGGCCGCGCTGGCCGCCATCGAGGCCGACAAGATCTGCCGCCACTCCTACGTCCTCGCCGTCGGCGGCGGCGCCTTCCTCGACGCGGTCGGCTTCGCCGCCGCGACCGCGCACCGCGGCGTGCGCCTCGTCCGCATGCCCACCACCACGCTCGGCCAGGGCGACGCCGGCGTCGGGGTGAAGAACGGCATCAACACCTTCGGCAAGAAGAACTTCACCGGCGCGTTCGCGGTGCCCTCCGCGGTGGTCAACGACCTCTCGCTCCTCGCCTCGCTCGACGCGCGCGGCCTGCGCGACGGCCTCGTCGAGGCCGTGAAGGTCTCGCTGCTCAAGGACCCCGCCTTCTTCGCCGCGCTGGAAAAGGACGCCCCGGCGCTCGCGCGCGGCGACCTCCCCGCGGTCGGCCGTGCGGTCCGCCGCTCCGCCGAGCTGCACGCGCGTCACATCGCCGGCAACGGCGACCCCTTCGAGCTCGGCAGCGCCCGCCCGCTCGATCTCGGCCACTGGGCCGCCCACAAGCTCGAATCGATGACCGACCACCGCCTCACGCACGGCGAGGCGGTGGCCGTCGGCCTCGCGCTGGACCTCCTCTGCGCCCGCGACCTGGGCGTCTTCGCCGCCGAATCCGCCGAGCGTTCGCTCGCGCTGCTCTCCGCGCTCGGCTTCCGCACCTACGCGCCCGAGATGCACCTCGAGGGCGGGGCCCGCCTCCTGGCCGGCCTGGAGGAGTTCCGCGAGCACCTCGGCG
>JBJTIX010000068.1:0-6561 GCA_046095205.1 Opitutia bacterium | reverse complement strand
GGGCGGCGGTCTGGGCGCGGAGGCCGGTGAAGGGGGCGAGGAGGAGCAGCAGTACGGCCGGACGCATGGCAGGAGCATTACCCGCCGGAACGCCGAGGGCAAGTGGGTCTTGTTCCGGGGCCTCGTTCCATCCTCGCCCCGGGGGCCGGCGGGGGCCAGATTGGCACCGATGTCCAGGATGCTCGTGGCCCTCTCCGGCGGCGTAGACAGCGCCGTGGCCGCCCTGCTGCTCAAGCGGCAGGGGCACGAGGTGCATGCCGCCTATTTCCGCACCTGGATGAACGAGGAGGGCCTGCCCTTCCCCGGCGAATGCCCCTGGGAGGAGGACGTGCGCACCGCGCGCGCCGCGGCCGAGCACCTCGGCCTGCCCTTCCGGACGATCGACCTGGTGGCGGACTACCGCCGCACGGTGGTCGAATATCTGGTCGAAGGCTACCGAAGCGGCCTCACGCCCAACCCCGACATCGTCTGCAACCGCGAGATGAAGTTCGGCGTCTTCCTGCGCCGCGCGCTGGCGGACGGCTTCGACGCCATCGCGACGGGCCATTACGCCCGCAGGCGGGCCAACGCCGACGGGACGTACGACCTGCTGGAGGGCGCGGACGCCAACAAGGACCAGTCCTACTTCCTCGCACTGCTGCGGCAGGAGCAGCTGGCGCGCGCGGTCTTTCCGGTCGGCGAACTCATGAAGCCCGAGGTGCGCAAGCTCGCCGCCGAAGCGGGGCTGCCGAACGCCGAACGCAAGGACAGCCAGGGCATCTGCTTCCTCGGCCAGGTGCCCGTGCAGGACTTCCTGGAGCGTCACATCCCGGACGCGCCCGGTCCGGTGGTGAACCACGAGGGCCGGACGATCGGCACCCACCGTGGACTCCACCGCTACACGCTCGGCCAGCGCAAGGGCATCGGGCTGCCCTCCAACACCGACCACGAGCACTACGTGGTGGTGCGGAAGGATTTCGCGACGTCCACCCTGCACGTGGCCTTCGAGCGGCCGGGGCTGCCCGGGCTCTACGCGGACCGCGCGACGGCCCGCGACTTCAGCTGGATCAACGGCCCGCTCCGCGGCGAGGCGGAGATCCTTGCGCGCATCCGGCACCGCGACCCCTCGACCCCGGCGCGGCTGCGCTTCCGGGACGACGGCTCCGCCGACGTGAGCTTCGCCAACGCCCAGCGCGGCATCGCGCCGGGCCAGGTGCTCGCGGTCTACGAGGGCCAGGTCCTCCGCGGAGGGGGAGTATTCCTGTGAAGGGACACGGGGGCACGCTGACAAGGGGAGATGGCAATGGGCCGAGAGCCCACATGCCCCCGTGCCCACATGCCCCCTAACAAGTCCCTCACTTGACCTTGCGGCCGTTGTGAGGAGGGTAAGCCCATGCCCGAAGGCTCCGCCGTTCGCACGATGTTCTCCGGCATCGCCTCCCGGTACGATCTCGCGAACCGCGTGCTCAGCCTCGGCCTCTGCGTCGGCTGGCGGAACCGCCTGGTCGAGGCGGTGCGCGCGGCGGCTCCGTCCAAGGTGGCCGACCTGGCGACCGGCAGCGGCGACGTCGCCTTCGCCCTGCGCGCCGCGCTCCCCGCTTCGACCGAGGTGACGGGCTACGACTTCTGCGAACCGATGCTGGAGATCGGCCGGCGCCGCGCGCAGGCCGAGCGAGCCGAGGTCGGCTTCCGGACAGGAGACTGCATGGGCCTCCCGATCGCCGACGGCGCGTGCGACGCAGTCACCGTCGCCTACGGCGTGCGCAACTTCGAGGACCGACCCCGCGGACTCCGCGAGCTGCGTCGCGTCGTGCGTCCGGGCGGAACGGCCTTCATCCTGGAGTTCTCCCAGCCCGACGCCTGGTTCGCGCCGCTGCACTTCCTGCACGTCCGCTGCGTGCTGCCCGTCGCGGCGGCGGTGCTGACCGGCGACCTGGGGGCCTACCGCTACCTGGGCACGAGTATCGCAGGATTCCCCGACGCCCCGGGTCTGGACGCGGAGCTCAGGATCGCGGGCTTCGCCGAAGTGACGCACGAACGGATGCTTTTCGGCACGGTGGCACTGCATCGGGCGCGCGCCTGAATCAAAAAGTCCTTGCCTCAATAGCCCGCCCTCGTTTGCTAAATGACCTCATCACGGGCCCGTGGTGAAATGGATATCATAACTGACTCCGGATCAGGTGTTTGGGGTTCGAATCCCTACGGGCCCGCCACCTTGAGGACGAACCGGCTTAAAAACCCGGTTCGTCTCCCTTTTTCCGGCCTCAGAGCACCGGACCCGGCCGGGGCTCGGGCATCCGGGTGCCGGACGGATAGGAGAACGTGCGTCCCTCGAAATTGCGGAGCTCCACCACGCCGTCCTGGATGGCCTGGACGTAGGCGGGATTGATCGGGACCTTCCCTCCCCCGCCAGGCGCGTCGATGACGAACTGGGGCACGGCGTAGCCGGTGGTGTGGCCGCGGAGCGAGCGGACGATCTCGATGCCGCGTTCGACGGGCACGCGGAGGTGCGAGGAACCCTCGATCAGGTCGCAGGCGTAGAGGTAGTAGGGCCGGACACGGATCATGAGCAGCCGGTGCACCAGCGAGCGCATGACCTCCTCGTCGTCGTTGACCCCGCGGAGCAGCACCGACTGGTTGCCGAGCGGGACGCCGGCGAAGGAAAGCCGTTCGCAGGCGGCGGCCAGCTCCGCGGTGACCTCCTTCGGGTGGTTGGTGTGGATGCTGACCCAGACCGGCCCGTGGCGGCGCAGGACGTCGCAGAGCCCTTCGGTGACGCGCTGGGGCAGGAACACCGGGATGCGGGAGCCGATGCGGACGAACTCCACGTGCGGGATGGCGCGCAGGCGGCCGAGCAGCTGGTCCAGCTTGGCGTCGGAGAGCAGCAGCGGATCCCCGCCGGAAATGAGCACGTCGCGGATCTCGGGGTGCGAGGCGATGTACTGCAGGCCCTTCTCGAGCTCGGGGTGGAAGTCGTAGGCCTGGGCGTTGGAGACCAGGCGGCTGCGGGTGCAGTAGCGGCAGTAGGCCGCGCAGCGGTCCGTCACCAGGAAGAGGACGCGGTCGGGGTAGCGGTGGACGATGCCGGGCACGGGCATCGTGGACTCCTCGCCCACCGGGTCGGGCGATTCGCCCGGGGCGACGTCGGACTCCTCGATGCGCGGGATGACCTGCCGGCGCACCGGGCAGTCCGGATCCGCGGGGTCGATGAGGTTGAAGAAGTGCGGCGTGATCGCGAGCGAGAGCTTGCCCGGGGCGAAGAGGCAGCCCGCGCGCTCCTCCTTCGAGAGGGTGAGCAGGGACTCGAGCTGCTCCAGCGAAGTGATGCGGTTGCGCAGCTGCCAGTGCCAGTCGTTCCAGTCCGACGCGGCCACGTGGGCCCAGCGGCCCTGGCCGGAATGCCAGCTTTCGCGTCGGTCGTCGGGAAACATGCGGGAAGAAGGTTTCGGGAAAGCCGTATGGGGCAAATGCTCAGCCCCTTTCCCCGTCGCGGGGCGGGCGCCCCCAGACGAACGGGGCCTTGAGCTGGCCGAGGAAGCCCGCGGGCATCGGCTCGTGGATGCCGAAGTCGTCGGGCATGCGGTCGCGCGGCATGTAGTAGGTGCCGAAGAGGACGTCCCACAGGGGCAGCAGCCCGGCGAAGTTCTTGTCGACCGCGGCGGGATCCTTCGAGTGGTGCCAGCGGTGGAAGACCGGCGTCGCGACCACGGCGCGCAGCGGGCCGAAGTCCCAGTTGACGTTGGCGTGGAGGAAGATCGCGTAGAGCGTGAGGAACGGGGCGACCGAGACCGCGACCACGGGGTTGAACCCGAGGAGGATGAGCGGCACGACCTGCACCAGGTTGTTGACCAGCTCGTTGACCGGGTGGACGCGCACGCTGCCGAGCCAGTCGAGGTCCTCCGAGCTGTGATGGACCGCATGGAACGGCGAGAGGCGGCCCGAATGGATGGCGCGGTGCATCCAGTAGCCGATGAAGTCGGCGAGCAGGTAAAGCTCGGCGGTCTGGAGCCAGAGCGGCTGCCGGGACAGGGGCCCGTGGCCCAGGTAGGGCCCCGGCGTGAAGGCCGACTTTTCGGCCAGGCCCAGCGCGACGAGCAGCACCGCCGGGATGACGACCAGCAGCCGCGTGAAGAACTTCATCCCCGACGCGAGGAACAGGAACAGCACGTCCGTCAGGAACCCGCGGCGGAAGAAGGGCTGCGGCCGCGCGGCCCCGGCGACCTTCTCGAGCAGGAAGAAGACCGAGCCGAGGACCAGCAGGCCGATCAGCGGCTTGACCGGGTTCACTTCTCGAGGACCCAGACGTTGCGGAACTCGACGGGGTCGCCGTGCCATTGCAGCCCGAGGGGCAGGCGGGACTCGTGCGACTTGTAGGGGAGCACCTTGCGGTGGGTGCTGGGGCCGATGTACTCGGCGTCATCCTGGACCTTGACGCCGTTCATCACGACCGTGATGCGGGCGGGGGACTCGAGGGACCCGTCGGCCTTGAAGCGGGGCGCGGTGAAGTCGATGTCGTAGCTGTTCCATTCGCGCGAGGGCAGGCAGGCGTTGAAGAGCGGGGCATGCTGGCCGTAGACGGAGGCCGTCATGCCGTCGGCGTAGGTCTCGGTCTTCCAGCAGTCGAGCACCTGCAGCTCGTAGGTCTTCATGAAGAAGATGCCGCTGTTGGAGTTGCCCTGGCTCTTCTTCTTCTCGTCCGTGTCGTAGCCCTTGGCGGAGCGCCATTCGGCGTGGAGCCGCACGGAGCCGAAGGACCGCTTGGTGCGGATGGAGTTGCTGCGGGCGACCATGGCGCCGTCCTGCACGCCCCAGACCGTGGGGTTCGGCATCTTCTTGGTCGGCGCCGCGTCGGGCTCCCATTCCGCAGCGGCGTCCTTGCCGTCGAAGAGCACCACCGCGCCGGCGGGGGCGGGGGTGGTCGTGCACTTGAGCTGCTCGCGGGGCGCGCGGGGCGGCTGCGGACGGGCGGAGTCATGGACTTTCCACTTCTGGCCGGGGATCACGGGGGTGTCGGTGTAGCCTTCGGCGGCGCAGAGGCCGGCGGAGAGGAAGGACAGCAGGTAGGCGAGGCGCATGGGGTGATGAGATGCCCCGTAACTCTGGACTCAGGATGGGTCGGGGCAAGGGTATGGTGAGGAGCGCGCCGGGGGCGGCATCCGCACCGAAAAACCCGCATTATCGGGCAAAGCAGGCCCGTTCCGGGCCCTATTCGACCCTAACTACCCTTGCCCTGCCCCCTCGTATTCCCCAACTTCGGGCCATGTCCGCGCCGAAGCCCCGCTTCACCCTGGAGTTCGAAAAGCCGATCCGGGAACTGGAAGACAAGATCGCGTCCCTCCGGGCCTCCTCGGAGTCGGCCGGCATGGACGTCTCCAAGGAGATCCGGTCCCTGGAGACCAAGCTCGAGCAGACCCGCCGGGAGGTCTACGGCAACCTGAGCCCCTGGCAGCGCGTCCAGCTGGCCCGCCACCCCCGCCGGCCCTACTCCCTCGACTACGTCGGCATGCTCTTCGACGACTTCCAGGAGCTGCACGGCGACCGCCTCTTCATGGACGACGAGTCCACCGTCGGCGGCACCGCCTTCTTCGAGGGGCGCCCCGTCATGGTCATCGGCCAGCAGAAGGGCCGCGACACCAAGGAGAACCTCCGCCGCAACTTCGGCTGTCCGAACCCCGAGGGCTACCGCAAGGCCCTCCGCCTGATGCGCCTGGCCGACAATTTCGGCCTGCCCGTCGTGACCCTCGTCGACACCCCCGGCGCCTTCCCCGGCATCGGCTCGGAGGAACGCCATGTCGCCGAGGCCATCGCCGTGAACCTGCGCGAGATGAGCCGCCTGCGCGTCCCGGTCGTCACCTTCGTCATCGGCGAGGGCGGCTCCGGCGGGGCGCTCGGGATCGCCGTCTCCGACCGCGTCTACATCCTCGAGAACGCCTACTACTCCGTGATCTCGCCCGAAGGCTGCGCCGCGATCCTCTTCAACGACCGCGTGCACGCGCCCAAGGCCGCCGAGGCCCTCCGTCTCGACTCCGCCAACCTGCTGCGTCTCGGCGTGGTCGACGGCGTGGTGAAGGAGCCCCTGGGCGGAGCGCAGGAGGATCCCGCCGCGGCCGGGTCCAGCATCCGCAAGACCCTGCGTGGCGCGCTCGACGAGCTCTGCAAGCTCCCCGCGGCCAAGCTCACCGCCGGACGCTACGCGAAGTTCCGGAAGATGGGCGTCTACGCCGAGTGATTCCGGGGACGTCGGCTCAGCCGCCGTTGCCCAGGAGACGCACGTAGCGGGTGTAGGACCGGCCGTGCTGGTAGACGATGCGCCGGAACTCGGCGTTGTTCGTCAGACGGGCGTTGCCGCCGAGGTGCTGGAGCGCGCGCAGCTCCTTGGAGCCCTCGGGCGTCAGCACGGTGAGCGAGATCTCCACGCCGCGCACGGAATAAGGCAGGTAGGTCAGCTTGCCGACCTGAGCCGGGCTGTTGGTGCCGAGCCCGTCGGGATAGATGCGGTCGGCGAAGACGCGCAGGCGCGAGCCGTAGTGGTCGTAGGGGTGGCGACGAGGGTCACGACGGGCAGGCCGAAATTGTCGGCCA
>JBJTIX010000067.1:0-1304 GCA_046095205.1 Opitutia bacterium | reverse complement strand
GGCAGGCCCTTCTTGCCGAAGTGGCCGTAATGGGTGCTGGCGCGGTAGATCGGACGGCGCAGGTCGAGCTGGCGGATGATCTCGGCGGGATTGAAGAGGAAGACCTTCTTCACGGCGCGCAGGATGCGTTCGTCGGAGACCTTGCCGGTGCCGAAGGTGTCGACGTGCAGGCTGGTGGGCTCGGGGTGGCCGATGGCGTAGGCGGCCTGGATCTCGACGCGCTCGGCGGCGCCGGCGGCGACGATGTGCTTGGCGACCCAGCGGGCCATGTAGGCGGCGGAACGGTCGACCTTCGTCGGGTCCTTGCCGGAGAAGGCGCCGCCGCCGTGTCGGCCCATGCCGCCGTAGGAGTCGACGATGATCTTGCGCCCGGTCAGGCCGCAGTCGCCCTGGGGGCCGCCGACGACGAAGCGTCCGGTGGGATTGATGAGGAACTCGGTGCGGCGGGAGAGGAGCGAGGCGGGCAGGACCTTGCGGATGACCTGCTCGACGCAGAACTTCTCGATCTGGCGGTGCGAGACGTCGGCGGTGTGCTGGGTCGAGATGACGACGTTCTCGATGGAGACGGGGCGTCCGTCCTCGTAGCGCACGGCGACCTGCGACTTGCAGTCGGGACGCAGCCACTCGGTGCCGCGGGCGCCGGACTTGCGGATGCGGGCGAGCGCGCGGTTGAGGCGGTGGGCGAACATCACCGGGGCGGGCATGAGCTCGGGGGTCTCCTTGGAGGCGTAGCCGAACATGATGCCCTGGTCGCCGGCGCCCATCTTGGCGTGCTTCTTGCCCTCGGCCTTGCGCTCGTCGACGCCCTGGGCGATGTCGGGGGACTGCTTGGTGAGGAGGTTGGTGATGAAGACCTTGTCGGCGTGGAAGACGTCGTCGTCGTTGACGTAGCCGATGTCGCGGATGGCGGCGCGGACGACGTCCTCGAAGTTGACGCGGGCCTTGGTGGTCAGCTCGCCGGCGATGACGACGTGGTCGCTCTTGACCAGGGTCTCGCACGCCACGCGCGAGAAGCGGTCCTGCGCGAAGCAGGCGTCGAGCACCGAGTCGGAGATGCTGTCGGCCACCTTGTCGGGGTGACCCTCGCCGACGGACTCGGAGGAGAAGATGAAGGAGGAGGACTTGGCCATGGTGTAGGCACCATGGAAGGAAACAGGCGGAAATCAAGCATCCATCATCTTATCAGGATGGATAGATGCGTTATTTATTAGGGCTAGGGCTAGGGGTAGGGCTGGTGCTGGTGCTGGGGCCAGGGCTGGGGCTGGGGCAGGGACTGAAGGCAAAAGGAAGGGGCGCCTCCGGGC
>JBJTIX010000066.1:0-14192 GCA_046095205.1 Opitutia bacterium | reverse complement strand
GCTGAGGGCGGCGGGCGCCGGGGCCGGGGCGACGACGGCCGGCGTACCGGGCGTGGCGGGGGCGGGGACCGGTGCGGGCGTGGTGAAGAAGAACAGGACGAACGCCCCGACGATGCAGGCGGTCCCGAGGATGAAGTTCTTACGGTCCATGGGCTTAAAGGGGAGCCCTTGGGCGTAGGGAACCCCCATCCCGGGCGCAAGGCAAAGGCGCCCCGACCGAGGAGGGGTCTCAGGAACCCGGCTTGGTCGCGGGAATCTTGGCCAAATCAGACGGAACCGCGTCGGCCGGATAGGTCGGGAAGGTCAGCTCGAGCAGGGAGACAAAGGGCACGCTGAACTTGGTCTGGCCGCCCGACCGGTCGACGAGACTGGCCACGCCGACGGCCTCGGCCCCGGAGGCCTTGAGGATGTCGAGGCACTCATGGGCGCGACCGCCGCGCGTGACGACGTCCTCGGCCACCAGCACGCGCTCACCGGCGCGGAAGGTGAAGTTGCGGCGCATCACCAGGCGGTCGTTCTCCTTCTCGGCGAAGACGAACCTGGCTCCGAGCTGGCGGGCGACCTCCTGCCCGACGACCAGCCCGCCCATGGCGGGGGCCAGGACGGTCTCGCAGCGGAGCGGAAGCAGGCGCGGGCGCAGGAGTTCGATCAGCCGGGTCACCTTGTCCATGTGCTGGCAGACCTGGGCGCACTGGAAGAAGTGCCCGCTGTGCAGGCCCGAACGGAGGACGAAATGGCCGGTCAGCAGGGCCTTGGACTCCCTGACGATGCGAAGGACTTCCTCGTCGGTGGAACTCATGGCGTCAGCGGGGGTTAAATCCCGAAACGGCCCGAGGGCGAGGCCTTTCGGCTCACAGGCCGCAAAGAAAGTTCGACCCCCCTGCCGGCCATGACATCAAGAGCAAGACCCCCCATGATCGACCCAGCAGAGACTGATGCGGCGGCGAAGGCCAAGCGGACCATCAAGGGCGCCGCCCTCGGGTTCATCGCGCTCAGCATCGGGCTCTACCTGATGTTCGGAATCGGGAAGAAGCCCGAGGGGAATCCGTCGCAGTCCAGGGATGCCTCCAAGCCGCTCACCGGGATGGTGTGGATACCCGGAGGCCAATTCCCGATGGGCAACGATCTTGCGACCGAAGACCACGTCGAGGAACGCCCGGCCCACGAGGTGCTCGTGAAGGGCTTCTGGATGGACGAGACCGAGGTGACCAACGCCCAGTTCGAGGCCTTCGTGAAGGCGACCGGCTACGTCACCGACGCCGCGAAGGACCTCGATCCGCGCCAGTTCCCCAACAGCCCGCCCGAGTACCTCAAGGGCGGATCGCTCATCTTCCGGACGGTCTCCGGCGTGGACCCCAAGACCTGCACGGGCGGCAACCTGCCCTGGTGGAAGTTCACGGCCGGCGCCACCTGGAGGACGCCGGAGGGCCCCGCCTCGTCGATCAAGGACCGCATGGACCACCCCGTGGTCTGCGTGACCTACAAGGACGCGCAGGCCTATGCCGCGTGGGCCGGCAAGCGCCTGCCCACCGAGGCCGAATGGGAGTTCGCCGCGCGCGGCGGCCTCAAGTCCAAGCCGTTCGTCTGGGGCGACGAGGAACGTCCCGGCGGCAAGTACATGTGCAACCACTGGCAGGGCCAGTTCCCCCAGACCGACCTCGGCCTCGACGGGCACGTCTCCACCTCGAAGGTGAAGAGCTACCCTCCCAACGCCTACGGACTTTATGACGTCGCGGGCAATGTCTGGGAGATGTGCGAGGACTGGTACGGGAAGGGCTACTACGCCCGCTCGCCGAAGGACTCGCCCGCGGGACCGCCGGCCGGCGAGGACCCCGAGCAGACCGGCTACGGGCAGCACGTGATCCGCGGCGGGTCATGGCTGTGCGACGAGGGCTACTGCTTCCGCTTCCGCGTGGCGTCTCGCCAGGGCCTCGACACCCTGACCTCGACGAACCACGCCGGCTTCCGCTGCGTTTCCGACCGGCCCGGCCCCTGAGGGCGCTCAGCGCATCTCCTGGTAGTCGAGATCCTTGCCGTAGGTCTCCTCCATGCGCCAGAGCGCGAGGAAGGCGGCCGTGAAGCAGACCGCGCCGATGATGCCGCCCGCGACCGGGGCCGAGAAGGCGCCCGGAGCGGCCTTAGTGCCGGTGAGCTGCGTGAAGAAGAAGGTGAGGAGCACGAGCGACCCGCGCGCGAAGTTGGGCACGGTGGTGGCCACGGTGGCGCGGAGGTTCGTGCCGAACTGCTCCGCGGCGATGGTCACGAAGAGCGCCCAGTAGCCCATGCCGAAGCCCATCAGGAAGATCAGGCGGTAGTAGGCCTCGGAACCCCAGCCCTGCGCCCCGAACAGGTAGACGGAGACGCAGAGAAGGCTGAAGAGAAGGAAGCCGAGCACCACCTTGCGCCGGGAACGCGCCAGCTGGCTGCCGACGCCGCTGGCGAGGTCGCCGAAGGTCAGGCCAAGGTAGAAGGCGGCCACGGCCCAGTTGGTCTGGATCTTCTCCCCCTGGATGCCGGAGGCCGGCGCGAAGACGGTGGACGCGCGCTGCACGAGGATGCCGATCATGTACCAGGTGGGCAGGCCGATGAGCACGCAGCGCAGGTACCGCATGAAGCGGTCGCGCGAGGTGAACAGGGAGAGGAAGTCGCCGCGGCCGACCGAACCGGAGGCGGCGGATTCGCACGCCTGCCGGAACATGCCCGACTCGTGCACGCCGACCCGCATGGCCAGCAGCAGCAGCCCGAGCCCGCCGCCGATGAAGTAGCTCATCCTCCAGCCGTCCGTGCCGGCCATCGCGCCCAGGGCGTCCACGTGGTCGGCCATCCAGCCGGCGACGACGGCGCCGAAGACGCCCACGGTGGCGACCAGCGCGGTGCCGTAGCCGCGGCGCTCCTTGGAGAGCGTCTCGGAGACGAGCGCGATGCACCCGCCCAGCTCGCCGGCCAGGCAGACGCCGGCGATGAAGCGCCACGCCGCGTAGGCGCCGAAGCTGTCGACGAGACCGTTGGCGATGTTGGCCACGGAATAGAGCAGGATGGAGCCGAAGAGCGTCGTGAGGCGCCCCATGCGGTCGCCCAGCACGCCGAAGAAGATGCCGCCGATGAGCATGCCCGCCATCTGCCAGGACATGAGGTCCTGATACCAGGGGGCGCCGGTGATGAGGTGCGAGAGGCCGAGACCGTTGAGGCTCTTCTCCCGGACGGTCATGAACAGGGTGAGGTCGTAGATGTCGACGAAGTAGCCGAGGGCGCCGACGATGACGGCGGGCTGCAGCAGGTCCTTCCAGAGGGGTCGGGGCTCGGGCATGGGGTCAGGCCTTGAGACCGTGCAGATTGGCCATGGAAATGCCAGAAAGCATTGCGCCCGTGACCCCCAGGAAGCCCTGGTCGGTGCCGATCAGGAAGAGGTTGGCGAGGTCCGTGCGGCCGTCGCGGCGCTTCACGGTGGACCCGTAGATGGCCCCGCCGGCATGGCCGGTGAACTTGCGCACGGTGCGCGGGGTGAACATGTCGGTGGACAGGAGGGCGGCGTCGTGGGCGGCGTCGGCGACGGGAGGCAGGTGCCGTCGCGCGGTCCGGTTCAGCCGGCCGAACCACTCCGTCTTGGCGGACCGGTATTCGTCCTCGGGCAGGGCGCACCAGGAGTCGTGGGCGGCGAGGGCGGTGACGCGCAGCCAGCCCTCGTCGAGGGAACGCTCCGGGCCGTAGTCGTAATTGTTCGGGATGCAGATGACGCCGGAGGCCGGATCGACGAGGCCCGCGGGCGAACGGTAGGAGAAGCGCTCGCCGTCGCAGAAGAAGACGATGGTGTCCTTCCAGCCGAATCCGGCGAAGGCGTCGGGCGCGTACGTCGCGATGGTCTCCGCATAGCCGAGCCGGCCCGCCTCCGCGGCGCCCGCGTCCGCCGCCATGTCGGACCGCAGGCGCATGGTCTCGACCGCGCCGGCCGAGGAATAGACCGCGTCGGCCGTGACCTCGGAGCCGTCGTCCAGCACGAGCGCCGCCGCCCTGCCCTGCCGGACCTCGATGCGGCGCACGCCGCACTTCATCCGCCGCTCGACGCCGTGCTCGCGGCAGCGGTCGGTGAGGAGACGGATGACGCGCCGGACGCCCTCGAAGGGGCGGGCGAAGCCCTCGCGGAAGAGCGAGCGCCACATGATGGCGAACTGCGAGACCTCGATGTCGTCCTCCAGCGCGCTGCCGTAGTAGCAGGTGGGGACGAGGAGCAGGTCGCGGAGCAGCGGGCTGCCCAGACGCGACCGGAGCAGTTCCCGCGCCGAGCCGCCGTGCGCCTGCAGCGAGGCCTCGTCGAGGCCCCCGATCCAGGCGTCGAGGGCGCGGAAGCCGTCGGCGTCGCCGGGGAAGGCGGCCGCCACGTCCTCGAGCAGGTGCGCGAAGTCGTTGTCGATGCGCAGCGAGACGCCGCCCATCGTGACGCGCGAGCCGGACTGCGGGCAGAGGTCGAGCTCCTCGCGGCGGATGCGCAGCTGCCGCATGAGCTTGACCAGCGGCGCGCCCTTGGCGCCGTCGGGCACCCAGTTCGTCAGGGCGTGGAGGCCGACGTCGTACTTGCGCCGACCACGGGCGTAGAAGGAGTTGAGCCCGCCGGGGGCGTTGTGCCGCTCCAGGACCAGCACGCGCCGGCCGTACATCGCCAGACGGACGGCCGCCGCCAGGCCGGACATGCCCGCGCCGATGATGGCGGCGTCATAGTGCTGCGGGGAGGACACGCGGCCACTCTCGCGGCCGTGCCGCCGGGGTCAAGAGCCTCAGCGTCCGGAGACGCGCAGGAGTTCCTCGGCGGCCCTGAGCACCTGCTCGGGCGTGACCCGCGCGAGCGCCCGGTCCATGCGGCGCAGATAGTCGGCCCGCGTCTCGCCCTCGAACGGCGAGGCGTCGATCCGGACCGTGCGGCAGAGCACGCCCCAGGGACGGGCACGGGCGTAGTCCGAAGGTCCGTAGACCCCGACGACGGGGGTGCCGACCGCGGCGGCGAGCTGCAGCACGGGCGAGTCGACCCCGAGGAAGGCCCGGGCGCCGCGGATCAGTCCGGCAAGCTGGGCGAGTCGCAGCCGGCCTCCGGTGGAGACCGCGGCGGGACCGATGAGTCCGCAGAGGGCCTCCGCCATGATGCGCTCCTCGCCGGCGGGGCCGGCCGAGACCACCACGCGGTCGGCGTCCCCGCGGGCAAGCATCTCGCGGGCGACCGCGGCCCACTTGTCCACCTCGAGGACGCGCTCGGGGCGCGAGGCGCCGGGATGGATGACGACGTAGCGGCCCTCGTCCAGCACGAGGCCGTGCTCCTGGATGCGCGACGGGGCGAACCACATGGGAGGCGGCTCGCAATGGAATCCGAAGGCATGGGAGAGCACCGCATGGTCGCGGGCGGCCTCGTGCGGATCGACGGCGCGCGCGGTCGCCTGACGGTGGAAGAAGGGGGCCCAGTGCCAGGGCGCGGCCCCGGCGCAGACCCGGCGGCGCGCGCCGCTCAGGGCCACGAGGCGCGTCGCGGGGGACGGCCCGCCGAGCAGCACCGCGACGTCGAAGCGCTGGGATCGCAGGCGGGAGAGCAGCGCGAGCGAGGCGGACTCGGGGCCGAGCGGCACGGATTCGACCACCGCGGGGCACCCTTCCAGCACGGGCTCCGCCCCGGGGCGGCAGACGAAAGTCACCGCCAGCGAGGGATGACGTTCGCGCACCGCGCGCAGTCCGGCCGTCGCGGCCAGCGCGGCGCGCGGCCCGCCGAGCTTGACGACGAGCAGGCGCATCAGGCCGAACCGCGCGCCTGCTCGTCCCAGAGCCGGCGGAACAGCGGGGAGTCCCGATAGACCTCCTCGCGGGAGCCGTCCGCGACAATGCGGCCGGCGTCGAACACCAGCACCCGCTGGGCGTCGCGGATGGTGCTGAAACGGTGCGCCACGATGAGCGTCGTCCGGCCGCGCATCAGGCCGGAGAGGGAGTCGCGGATCTCCTTCTCGGACTCGGCGTCAAGCGCGGAGGTCGCCTCGTCGAGGATCAGCACGGGGGCGTCCTTGAGGAAGGCGCGGGCCACGGCGACACGCTGACGCTGGCCGCCGGAGAGCCGCGAGCCGCGCTCGCCGACGCGGGTCACGAAGCCCTCCGGGAGGGCCTCGATGAAAGGCAGGGCTCCGGCCAGCCGGGCCGCCTCGCGCACTTCGGCGTCGGAGGCGGAGGGGCGGCCCAGACGGATGTTCTCCAGCACGGAGTCGTCGAACAGCACCGGCTCCTGGGAGACGAGGGCGACGTTGGCGCGCAGGTCGGCCTGGCGCACGGAGCGGACGTCGAGCCCGTCGGCGAGCACGGCGCCCGCCTGGGGGTCGAAGAAGCGCGGGACGAGGTTGATGAAGGTGCTCTTGCCCGCGCCGCTGGGGCCGACGAGCGCGACCGACTGCCCGGCCGGAATCCTCACGTTCACCTCGCGGAGCACGGCGTCGGACCCGTAGGCGAAGGAGACCCCGCGGAACTCGAGGTCGCCCCGCAGCCGCCCCGTCGCGCGCGCATCGGGCGAGTCGGCGACCTCGACCGGCGCGTCCATGACCTCCTCGAGCCGTCCCAGGCCCGCTTCGGCGAGCGCGAGCAGGCTGCTGACGCGGCCGAGCTTCTTGATCGGCTCATAGGCGAAGTACATCGCGCCCACGATGCCGAGCAGGTCCTGGTAGCGCATGCCGGCGTCGGCGCCGACCCAGACGGCGGTGGCGACGCCGAACGCGGCGGCCACCTCCAGCAGCGGCGAGAGGGACTTGTCGTAGCGGGCGATCTTGGACTGGATGCGCAGCCCTTCGCGCGATGCGACGCCGAAGCGGGCGGCCTCGCGCTCCTGCAGCCCGTAGGCGCGGACCTCGCGGGGGGACTGCAGGTTCTCGACCACGATGCCGCCCAGGCTGGCGGAGTTCGCGGCCGCCCGACGGGCGCGCGCCTGCAGCGCGCGGCCGATGGCGCGGACGAGGAAGACCGAGGCCGGCACCACGGCGAGGGAGAGCAGGAACCACCCTCCCCCGGGCAGCGTGAGGCAGCTCCAGAGCACCCAGCCCGTCGCGAAGACGAGCGTGAAGGGCTGGATGACGAGGTCGGTGGAGACGTCGACCAGCACGAGGCGCACCGAGAGCACGTCGCCCGTCAGGCGTTGCAGCAGGTCGCCGGTGCTGAAACGGCCGAAGAACCCGAGGTGCATCGACTGGATGCGCGCGAAGGCGGCGGAGCGGACCGACTCGACCACGCGCATGCCGGCGACATTGACGCTGTAGCTCGCGACGAACTGGGCGACCCCGCGCAGCAGGAAGACCGCCGGCAGGAAGGCCACGGCGAAGAGCGTCTCGTGCCCGACGGGCAGCGTGAGCGGGGCCCAGCCGGTCCATTCCGGGAAAGTGAGCAGCGGGGCGGCGCGCTCGGCCGGGCCGCCGAACGTGGCCGGGAGGACCCTCGAGAGCAGGAACGGCACCCCGAAGGCGCTGGTGGCCGAATAGAGCATGCCGAACAGCGCGGCGCAGACGAGCAGCGTCCGGCTGCCGCGCAGGTGGGGGAGATAACGCCTGTGCCTACGGGTCAGCACCCTGCAAGGGTGGCCCGATGAGGCGCGGGTGGAAACACCAAAACCTCAGTCCTTGGACTTCTTGGGGAAGGCGACGGACAGGGCCACGGCCACCGCGATGACCACGCCGATGATGGCGAGCGAGACCTCGGTGGGGAAATGCACGCGCCCGTTGTGAAGCAGGGACGCGGGCACCCATTCGGCGGGCGCGCCGTCCTTGCCGCCGAATCCGGCCGCCCAGGGCAGGATCATCTTGAGGCCGATGAAGCCGAGGATGAGGGCGAGCGCGGGCTTGAGGAACCGGAAGTACCTCAGGAACCCGGAGATGGCGAAGTACATCGAGCGCAGCCCGAGGATCGCGAAAATGTTGGAGGTGAAGGCCACGAAGCGCTTCTCCTCGATGGGCAGGTCGGGCGGAAGGATGCCGAGGATGGCGGGGATCGAGTCCACGGCGAAGACGACGTCGGTCGCCTCGACCACCAGCAGGACGACGAAGAGGGGCGTGCAGACCCAGCGCCCGTCCTCCCGGGCCCAGAAGGCGTTGCCATGGAACTGGCGGGTCACCGGCAGGAAGCGGCGGGCCATCCGCACCACGAACTGCTCGTCGACGTCCTTGCCCGGGCCCTCACCGCTGGAGAGGGCCAGCTTCAGCCCGGTGAACAGGAGGAACAGCCCGAAGATCGGCAGGAGGAACGTGAAGCGCTCGACCGCGGCCACGCCCGCGACGATGAAGATCGCCCGCATCATCACCGCCCCGATGATGCCCCAGACAAGCACGCGGTGCTGCAGCCGGTCCGGGATGGCGAAGTGGCTGAAGACGAGGATGAAGATGAAGAGGTTGTCGACCGAGAGCGCCAGCTCGAGGACGTAGCCGGCGGCGAAGAGCTGTGCGTCCTCCGGCCCGCGCCAGGCCGAGAGCAGGAAGCCGAAGCCCACGGCGAGGGAGACCCACACGACGCACCAGGCCACGGCCTCCTTGAAGGAGGGCACGTGGTCCTCGCGGTTGAAGACGCCGAGGTCCAGGGCCAGCATGAGCGCCACGAATCCGAGGAAGGCGGCCCAGGCCCAGTGAGGGATGACCAGGGCGGCTTCGGCGTTCAGCAGGATGGCGGACACCCTAAAAGGAGTGCCCGCACGTCGGGCGGAGTCAAGAAGCCCGCCTCATCGGTGCTTGCGGCGGGGCCCAGGTTGGGCCTGAATGCGTGTCCGCGTTCCCGTAGTTCAACGGATAGAACATTGGTTTCCTAAACCGAGGATGTGGGTTCGATTCCCGCCGGGGACAGCGGAAAACGCCTCAGCGCTTCAGGCGGAAGCCCTGGATCTTCGTCGTGGACGACTTGCGGTAGACGGCATCGACGTCGGCGACCTGCATGAAGACCCAGGGGGCGAGGACGCCATCCCCGTTCTTGGTGAAGACGATGTCGTCGGCGACGTAGACGCAGGTGTGCAGGCCCTCGCCGGAATCCATGAAACAGAGCACGTCTCCGAACCGGTAGGGCGCCTCGACCGGCTCGTACTTCTCGAGCAGGTAGGAGGCGGCCAGCCGGGTGTCCAGGAGGAAGTCCTGCGGCGTGGGCGCGAAGAAGTTGAGCGAGGTCCAGTGGCAGTCGGGGAAGCGCCCCTTCACGCCCAGCTCGATCTCGGGGTAGGTGTAGATCTTCTGCCGCATCACCGAGGGGAGGAAGTTGGAGATGTCGATCTTCTGCTCCGCCCGGCGGTGCGTGATGGCGGTGAGGAAGGGCAGCCGCAGGGACTCGGGCCGGCCGCCGCTCCAGTATTCCAGGAACTCCTTGCGCGGGACGGTCACCGGCAGGCTGAGGGTGACGATGAGCGTGCGGACGCGCGTCACCGAACGGAACACCTCCTGCACCTCCTCCTGATTGCGGGCCAGCGAGAGGAGGGCGCTGATGTCGCTGAACACCGTGGCGCTGCCGCGGCGCCAGGTCAGCTTGCGGAAAAGGTCCCGCTGCTCGGCGTTCAGGGAGGAGGAGGCCAGCCAGTCCTCGAGGTCCTGGCCGACGATGAAGACGGGGTCGCGCTGGAACTCGTTGACGGCGTGACGGGCGAGCTCGAGGTACAGCTTCGACCGCACCTCCACGCTGAGCGAAACGAGCTCCTCCATCGTCGGGTAGAGGGTGACCGCCGAGGCGTTGGCCACGCGGCGAGTCGGGCTCATGAGCTTCTCGATGAGGTCGGCCGAGAGGCCCGAGGTGACAAGCGTCTCCCTCACGGCGCCCTCGCTCATCTGCTCGAAGGTCCAGCGGGTGGTGGAGTTGGGCTTGGCCGAGACGGCGATCAGGGAGTCCGGAGCCTCCAGGAACACGGTGTGCACCTCAAGGTCGCCCCAGGGGCCGGGCTTGGCCTTCCAGGTGGGCTCCTTCGCCTCCGATGCGCCCTCCGCCGCCACGGCCAGAGCCGCCAGAAGCAGGGACGCGTATGAAAGAAGCCGGGGCATGCTTTTTATTTACACCTGTTTTACAGCCTTCTGAGGTGAAAGTTTCAGCTAAGGAAGAAAATAATGCCCAGAACGCGGCAAATGAGCCAGCCGTAAGAACAGGAATAGGGGTTGCGGAAACCACGGCCAGATGGGAATAAACCTGTTCCGTGAGCAAACCGAAGAGACGAAGCAGCCCCAGATCCGGTTCCTCCGGCAGGCGGGGCTCCCGAAGGGGCAGTCAGGCCGAAGCGGCCTCGACCTCCACCCCCGAGGACGCCAAGGGCCGCGAGGACCAGCGAATCGGCCTGCTGGTGGACGCCGACAACGTCTCCCACCAGCACCTTCCCACCCTGCGCAAGTTCATCGGGGAGACTCCGCTCATCTCCGCCCGCGCCTACGGCGACTTCCAGGGCAGGCTCAGCGGCTGGCGGGCGGCCGCGGCCGAATGGCCGGAGCTCGAGCTGGTCGACCAGCGCAGCTACACGCCGGGCAAGAACGCCGCCGACATGCGCATGACCATCGACGCGGTCAAGATGCTCGCCGGCGCGAACCCGCCCACGACCCTGGTCTTCGTCACGAACGACAGCGACTTCACCCCCGTGGTCGAGGATGCCAAGCGTCTCGGCGTGCGCATCGTGGTCATGGGAGAACGCACCCACCGCGCGCTCAGGTCGACCGCCCACCACTACCTCAACCTCACGGAGCTGCGCGAGCGCATCGACGCCGAAGCCCAGGCCAAGTCCGACCCGCGTCGCGCGCTGGAGCTGCTGGGCAAGGCCATCCGGCTGCTGACGCCGAAGTCGAAGGAGGAGGCGCTCGCCCTGCTCGACGAGTTCGAGCGCATCCTGCCCGAAATCCACTTCGGCCCCCAGACGAAGGCCGACAGGCCGGCGCGCCCGAAGCGCGAACCCAAGCCCGCCAAGACGGGCGGTCGCGGACCGCGCAAGGCGCCCGAGGAGGCGCCGGCCCAGCAGTCCGCCGCCAATCAGGCCGAAACGGAGCGCCGTCGCCAGCAGCTGCTCGCCTGCGACGGCCTGATCGAGGCCCTGGTCTCCACCGCCCAGGGCTCGGCCAGCGCGGACGGATGGATGAAGGTCGAATTCCTGAAGAAGGACTTCCTCCGCCTGCACCCGGAGCTCGAGGTGAACGCGCCCCGCTACGCCAAGTTCTACCGGATGCTCGAGGACACGGGCAGATTCGAGACGGAGATGCGCGGTTCGACGGTCTACGCGCGGCTCAAGGCCTGAAGGCCCTCAGCGGGGGGACGGTTCGCCCACCGTACGGCGCAGGAACTCCAGAGTGACCTGGGTGAGCTCGGGGCTCTGCGAGGAGCCGGAGACGGGGCGACCGCCCACGACGCCGCTCAGCTTCCAGGACTTGCCGCGGGGGTGCAGGTCGAAGGTGTGGGGGGCGCCCTCGACCACGACGAACTGATGGTCGACGCCGACCTTGGCCAGCGCGGCGGCCATCAGCTCGGACTGGTCGAGCGCCACGGTGGTGTCGGCGGTGCCGTGGAGGATTAGCACGGGCGGATCGCCGGCGCCCGCCTGGAAGGCGGGCAGATAGTCGCGCTGACGCTCGGCGGGCACGCCCGGGACGTCGCCCCTGCCGTGCTTGGAAAAATCGACCACGCCGTACATGTCGATGACGGCCGAGACCCTGGCCGAGACCTTGGCCTGCGGATCTCCGCCCGGACCCGGCGGGTCGTCGGAACGGCCGCCCATCCGGGCGTGGTCGCCGCCGGCGGATCCGCCGGCGACCGCGATGCGTTCAGGGTCCAGGCCGATGGCCTCGGCGTTGGCCCTCATCCAGCGCACGGCCTCACGGCAGTCGGCGATGTTGCGCGGCCAGATGCCGGGATCGGTCTTGGCCCCGAGGACGTAGTCGCAGCTCACTACGACGTAGCCCGCGCGGGCGAGGTCGGCGCTGACGCTGGCGGAGCGGTACTCGGCCTTGTCACCGCCCGAGAAGCCGCCGCCGTGTATGAAGAGCACCCCCGGCTGGCGGACCTTGAGGTCGCGCCCGTGGCGGAGATAGAGGTCGAGGCGGTGCTTGCGGTCCGGCGGCAGGAACGGGAGGTTGCTGAAGCGGAGCACCGGGTTGGGCATGTCCAGGGGGTAGGGGCGCGCCATGGCCGCGGCGTAGAGGGCGGGAAGCTCGGCGAGCGCGGCCCCGCCCTTGGGATCGAGCTCGAAGATCTTCGGCGGGGCCTTCTTGGTCTGCGCGCAGAGCAGAGCGCAGGAACAGAGCAGGAGAAGGATACGCATGGCGGGGCAGAGGAGGGATAGCCCTCCCCTGCCCCCGCGTCAACGGAACGCGTCAGGACAGCGCGTGGGCGTAGCCGTCGACGATCGCCCGCAGCGAGGCCTCGACGAGGTTCTCGCTGACGCCGACGGTGCCCCAGGAGGCCTTGCCGTCGGAGGAGCGGACGACGACGCGGGTCTTGGCCGCGGTGCCGTCGGAACCGCCCAGGATGCGCACCTTGTAGTCGACGAGGCTGACCTTCGCCAGCTTCGGGAAGGACTTGACGAGGGCCGAGCGCAGGGCCCGGTCGAGGGCGTGGACCGGTCCGTCGCCCTCGGCGACGGTGAGGGCCTCCTTGCCGGCGATGGTGACGCGCACGACGGCCTCGCAATAGGCCGACCCCTTGGCGCCGCGGGCGGTCACGTGGTAGGCGGCGACCTCGAAGGGCGCGACCTTGCTCCTGCCGAGATGGCGGCGCAGCAGCAGGGCGAGCGACGCCTCGGCGTCCTCGAAGCTCCAGCCGGCGTGCTCGAGCTTCTTCAGCTCCTCGAGCGCGGCGGCGGTGGCGGGGGAGTCGCGGTCGAGGTCGATGCCGAGGGACTTGGCCTTGAGGGAGATGTTGCTACGGCCCGACTGGTCGCTGACCAGCACGGCGCGCTCGTTGCCGACGGCGGACGGGTCGACGTGCTCGTAGGCGGCGGAGAACTTCCGCACGGCGTCCACGTGGGTGCCGCCCTTGTGGGCGAAGGCCGCGGAGCCGACCCAGGGGCGGCGCGGGTCCGGCGCGAGGTTGGCGACGCCGTCGACGAAGCGGGACAGGTGGGTGAGCCGCCTGAGCGAGGCGGCGGGCACGCACTTCCAGCCGTGCTTGAGCTGGGCGCAGGGAATCACGGCGGTGAGGTCGCAGTTGCCCGTGCGCTCACCGATGCCGTTCATGGTGCCCTGGACGTGGGAGGCGCCGGCCTCGAGGGAGGCGAGCGCGTTGGCGAGGCCCAGTCCGGCGTCGTCATGGGTGTGGATGCCGACCGGGACCCTGAGCGCCCTGAGCGCCGCCTTGGTCGCGGCGGCCACCTCGGCGGGGAGCGAGCCCCCGTTGGTGTCGCAGAGCACGACGCGGTCGGCGCCGCCCTCGACCGCGGCCTGCATCGTGGCGAGCGCGTAGGCGGAATCCTCCTTCCATCCGTCGACCGCGTGCTCGCAGTCGTAGACGACCTCGCGGCCGTGGGACTTGAGATGGGCGACGGTGTCGCGGATCATCGCGAGGTTCTCCTCGGGCGAGCAGCGCAGCACCTCGCGCACGTGGAGCGCGGAGGTCTTGCCGTAGATGGTGACGACCGGCGTGTCGACCTCGAGCAGCCCCCGGACCTGCGCGTCCTCGGAGGCGCGGACGCCCTTGCGGCGCGTCGAGCCGAAGGCGGCGAGCCTGGCGTGGCGGAACTTCAGCTTCTTGGCGCGGGCGAAGAACTCGATGTCGCGGGGGTTGGAGCCGGGCCAGCCGCCCTCGATGAAGGCGACGCCGAAGCGCTCGAGCTCGGCGGCGATGCGCAGCTTGTCCTCGACGGAGAAATGGATGCCCAGCCCCTGCGAGCCGTCGCGGAGGGTGGTGTCGTAGATTTCGATGCTGCGTGCCATGTCTTTGGGTAAAGTGGATTGGTCCGTTCCGGAGTCCGCGGAACGGGGAAGCGCCGGAGGCGGTCCGTTTCGCGGGCTTAGAGCCCGATGATGCCGATAATCGCCGGGATGCAGGCGCAGGCCTCCCCGGAGGGGATGAGCTGCGTGGACTGGACCTTGGCGGCCATAGGAGGGCTCAATCCAAGGCCTGGGCGGGGATGAGTCAAAGGCAAAGGGGGCCATAATCGGCCTGAAGGCTGGCAAAAACAGGGCAAATCGGCTTTCTGACTGCATGCGCCTCCCCGCCGCACTGCTTATCGCGCTCACCGCGGCGGGGAGGCGCATGCAGTC
>JBJTIX010000065.1:0-13488 GCA_046095205.1 Opitutia bacterium | reverse complement strand
CTCGTTACGCGTGCGCTCGATATCGATCTCGAGCGACTTGAGCACGCGCGCAGCCACACCCTCGCCCTCCTTGAGGAGGCCCAGCAGGAGGTGCTCGGTGCCCACGTAGGCGTGACCCAGGTTGCGCGCCTCGGCCACCGCGTGCACGAAGACCTTGTTGACGCGCGGGGTGAGCGGAATCGATTCGGGCGCCTTGGCGTCGTCAGGTCCGGGCCCCACCTGCTTCTCGACCGCGTTGCGCACGGTCTTGAGATCGAGGCCCATGCGGCCGAGCACGTTGACGGCCACGCCTTCGCCGAGCTTGATCAGGCCGAGGAGGATGTGCTCCGTGCCGACGTAGTTGTGGTTGAAGCGCTTCGCCTCGGCGCGGGCCAGCTCGACGACCTTGCGGGCCCGGGGCGTGAAATTCTTGCTGTTATCTTTGTCCATGTGCGTCGGTTAAAGGGGTTAGCAGGGACTATGCCCAGGGTCCCGGCAGGTTCAAGCGCGACCCCGAACCCGTCGAAAGGACGGCTTTTCCCTTTGCCAGCCCCGAGTGTCGGCTGTTTCGTGGGGGGACGAAAATGGGCAACAGCATGCAGGAGGCCGCACAGGCCCTGAAGTCCGTCATACAGGCGCTTAAAGGACGCAAAGCGGCCGTATTGGGCCACATGCGCCCCGACGGGGACTGCATCGGCTCCCAGACGGGCCTCTGCAGGATGCTGCAGTCGGAGGGCATCGACGCGGTCTGCGTCAACCGTGACCGCGTGCCGCCCAATCTGGCGCCCTACGCCGAAGGGGTGAAGTTCATCAAGGGGGCCGATTACGGGGAAACCGACCGGATCGGAGTCGCCGTGGACTGCGCCGATGCGTCCCGGATTGGGACGGAACTGCTCAGTCGGTTCCCGGAGGGGCTGCTGGGCAACGTGGACCACCACGCCTCCAACCCCGGCTACGCCAGGCACAACGCCGTGGTCAAGGAGGCCGCCGCCACCTGCCACGTCCTTGCGGCCTGCGCCGAGATCCTCGGGCTGCGCGTGGACGCCGCGACGGCCAAGGCCCTCCACCTGGGCATCCTCACCGACACGGGGAGGTTCAGCTACTCCAGCGTCACCCCGGAGCTGCTCGAGCTCACCGCCGGGCTGCTGCGCAAGGGGGCGAGCCCGGCCGAGGCGAACTTCCGGGTCTTCGAACAGGAGTCGCGCGGCAAGCTCGCGCTCACGCAGCGCTTCCTCTCCACGCTGCGCTTCCACGACGAGGGCCGCATCTGCTCCGGCGAGATCCGGCAGGCGGACTACGCCGCGACGGGCACGACCAAGGAGGACAAGGAGGGGCTGGTGGAGTTTCCCCGCTCGGTCGAGGGCGTGGAGGTCGCCGTGCTGATGGAGGAGGGCGCCGACGGCATCCGCGGCAGCCTGCGCGGCCGCGACCCGCGTCTGCGGCTCGACCTCCTCGCGGCCAAGCTCAACGGAGGCGGCCACATGCTCGCCGCCGGGTTCAACATGCTCGGGTGCACCATCGACCGCGACCGCGACCGCATCCTCGCGACGGTGGTCGAGCACGTCCGCGAACGCTCGGGCCGATGAACGGGCAGCAGCAGGGGCCCGGGGGCGTGCTCCTCGTGGACAAGCCGCAGGGATGCACCTCGCATGACGTGGTCGACAGCGTGCGCCGCCTCTTCGGCAGGCGCCGCGTCGGCCACGCCGGCACGCTCGACCCGATGGCCACGGGGCTGCTCATCGTCCTGGTGGGCGCCGCGACCAAGGCCTCCGACGCGCTGATGGCGCAGGACAAGGAATATCTCGGTGAGGCGACGCTGGGCACGGTGACGGACACGCAGGACGCCGAAGGGCGCACGGTCGAGACGAACGCCGTGCCGGCGCTGGGCGAGGCCGAGATCCGCGCGGCGATGGCGGCCATGCTCGGCGAACAGCTGCAGACTCCGCCCATGCACTCGGCGCGGAAGGTCGGCGGTCGCAAGCTTTACGAGCTCGCCCGCAAGGGCGTGGAGGTCGCGCGGGAGGCCCGGGCGATCACGGTCGCGGAATTCGAGCTGCTCTCCTGGGAGAGCCCCCGCCTCCGGTTCCGGGTGCGATGCACCAAGGGGACCTACGTGAGGACGCTGGCCCACGACCTGGGCCGCCGGCTCGGTCCAGGCGCCCACCTTTCCATGCTGCGCCGGACGCGCTCGGGCTCGATCGACGTCGCCGACGCGGCGACGCTGCAGGCGCTCGGCTCGCTGGACGCCGCCGGCCTCGCCGCCCGCCTCGTCAGCCCTTCCGGGCTGATCGCCACGCCATGAAGGACGGGCCCGTGCATCTCGCGCTCGGCGCGTTCGACGGCGTGCACCTCGGGCACCGCGCGGTCGTGCGCTCGGCGCGCGAGGCCGCGACCGCCGAGGGCGGCACGCCCGCGGCCCTGACATACGATCCGCACCCGAGCCGGTTCCTCCGCCCGGAAAGCCCCGTGCCGACGATCCTCTCCCCGGCGCAGAACGAGGAACGTCTGGTCGAGGCGGGAGTCGCCTTCGTCCACCGGCAGGCCTTCGACGCCGCCCACGCGGCCATCGAGGCGGCGGATTTTCCCGCCTGGCTGCGCCGCACCTTCCCCGGCCTCCGGTCGCTGCATGTCGGCGAAAACTTCCGCTACGGCCGGGGGCGCACGGGCGACACGCGCACGCTGGCCGAGCACGGGCGCGCCATCGGCATCAGGGTGACCGGCGTGGCCGCGGTGCGCCTGGCGGACGAGCCGGTCAGCAGCTCAAGGATCCGCCAGTGCCTCGCGGCCGGCGAACTCGAACTGGCCAACGCCATGCTGCTGAGGCCCTACGAGGCCGACGGGCCGGTGATCGCCGGCCGGCGCCTCGGTCGCACCATCGGCTTCCCGACCTTGAACCTCGCCTGGGAGCCCGAGCTGAAGCCGGCCTACGGCGTCTACGCCGTCGAAGTCATCTGCAGGGGCGAAGCCCTGCCCGCCGTCGCCAACTACGGCCTCAGGCCCACCGTCGAAAGCGGACCGGTCGCGCCCTTGCTCGAAGCCCACGTCCTGCGCGGCGGGGCCCCGACGACCGGCGACTCCGTGCGCGTCCGCTGGCTCAGCCGCCTGCGCGCCGAACGCAAGTTCGCCGACGTCGCGGAACTCCGGGAGCAGATCTCGCGGGACGCCGAGCTGGCGAGGAAGAAGCTCGGGCTGATCCGCTAGGACGACCGCGGGCGCTCAGCAGGTCCGCGCGAACTTCTGGATGATGCCGCCGAAGGCGCCATTGGAGAAGAAGATCACGCAGCGCGGGGAGCGGTCGGACTTCATCAGGGCGGAAAGCTCGGCGAGCAGGGCGTCGTTCGACGCCGGGGCGAACCCCTTCCTGCCGGCGGCGGTGATGGCGGCGGCGACGCCTTCGCTGTCGAAACGCTCTTCGCCGAGCCTGTCGGCGCGGTGCGGCGGAGCCAGGAAAACCTCGTCGGCCTTCTTGAGCGCCTCGCGGAACCCGTCCTGCATGACCTTGCGGGCGGCGGTGTTGCTGCGCGGCTCGAAGCAGGCCACGAGGCGATGCTTCGGGTAACGGGCGCGCAAGGATTCGAGCGTCAGGTCGAGGGCCGTCGGGTGATGGCCGAAGTCCTCGATGACCGTCAGGTCGGCGCGGTCGACGAGCACCTGCTGGCGACGCTGCACGCCCTGGAAGGAGTTGAGCGCGTCGAGTCTGAGCCTGGTCGGATCCTGAGCGTCGAGGAGCACGCCGGCGGAAACGGCCGCCATGGCGGCGTTGCGGGCGTTGAAGAGTCCGGGCAGCGACCACTTCACCCTGCCCCACTCCCCGCCCTTCCATGTCAGCCGGAAAGACGCGCCCTCGGGAGACTCCCGGAAGTCGGCGATCACGGCGTCGTTGCCGGCGCCCGTGCCGACGCGGACGACCGGAGCCCAGGACACGTTCCCCACCAGACGGAGGACATTGGCGTCGTCCCCGTTGGCGACGATCACCCCGTTGCGCGGCACGATGCGGAGCACGTGCGCGAACGTGCGCAGGACGTCGTCGAGGTCGCGGAAGATGTCCGCGTGATCGAACTCGCAGTTGTTGACCGCGAGGACGTGCGGAAGGTCCTGGATGAACTTGCTGCGCTTGTCGAAGAACGCGGTGTCATACTCGTCTCCCTCGATGACGAACGGACCGCCCGGCTTGCCGGGATGGGACGAGTCGGGCAGGTCGCGCGGGACGCCGCCGACGAGCCAGCCGGGTTCGGCGCCGGCGGCGCGGAGCAACGCGGCGGCCATGCAGGTCGTGGTGGTCTTGCCGTGCGTGCCGGCGACGACGAGGTTGCGCCGGTCGCAGAGCAGGCGCGTGCGCAGCAGCTCGGGGAGCGAAACGTACGCCTGGTCGCGCCGCTCCAGGAGCCACTCCACCTCGGGATGTCCGCGCGAGGCGACGTTGCCCACCACCACGAGGTCGGGGCGCAGGCGGGCCAGCCGGTCGGCGTCCCACCCCTCGAGGATCTCGACCCCCGCTGCGCGCAGGTGGTCCGACATCGGCGGGTAGGCTCCGGCGTCGGAGCCCATGACATCATGCCCCAGGGCGCGCATCAGGAGGGCGGCGTTGCCCATCGCGGTGCCGCAGACGCCCATGAAGTAGATGCGCATGCCGCCCAATAAAGGGCGTCCCACGCCGGGGGCGAGCCGACAAATCCCGGCAAACGAAGGGGCCGGCATGCGCCGGCCCCGGAAGGACCTCCCGAGGGCCCGTCAGGCCACCCTGCCCAGGTCGCCCAGGTCGGTGGCCTGCGGATGGTTCCGCTTCTCCTTGTCCAGCCGGTGACGGCGGCGGAGCTGGCGGTCGACCTTGTCGACCAGGATGTCGATGGACTTGTAGAGGTCGTCGGACTCCTCCCGGACGACGATGTCCGGGCCCGGGACCTCCAGACGGATCTGGGCGCCGAACTCGCGGCTGTGGTCGCGGCTGCGGGCGTGGATGAGCTCGACGTGCACGCGGACGATCCGCGGGTTGTGGCGCAGCAGTCTTTCGACCTTGGCGCACACGGTCTCCTTCAGGGCGTCCGTGAGTTCCAGGTGGACTCCGGACACCAGTATCTGTGCCATGTTCATGCGGGTTGTGTTGATGACGGCGAACGGCCAACCTGCGTCCATGCCCTCCAGCCCGTCCGTGAAAGACTTTCTGCGGAGCTTCTCCTGCGTGATCATCACGGGGGGTTCTTCGGGCATCGGACGCGCACTGGCCTCGCGCATCCATGAGCATGCGCCGGAACTGCCCGTCTTCAACCTGTCCCGCACCGCGCCGACCGAGACGGGAAACCGTCATAACCTCGCCCACCTCGCCTGCGACCTGACGCAAGCTCCTGCCCTGGAGCAGGTTGTTCTCCGATTAAAGGGGCTAATGCCCGGATCAGGCCGGATGTTACTCGTTAATAACAGCGGCTTCGGGTCGTACGGCGAGTTCCCCGAGCCCGGCGTGGCGAGGAACCTCGAGATGATCGACCTCAACGTGCGCGCGGTGGTGCACCTGACCGGACTGCTGTGGCCGGAGCTGCGCGCGCGGGGCGGCCTCGTCATGAACATCGCGTCGCTGGCCGGCTATCAGCCCACGCCGCTCATGACCACGTACGCGGCCACGAAGGCCTTCGTGCTCAACTGGAGCGTGGCCCTCGACGCCGAGGCGCGGCCGCACGGAGTCCGCTGCATCGCCGTGTGCCCGGGCCCCGTCTCGACCAACTTCTCGCGGGCCGCCGGATTCTCCGCGCCGACCGGACTGGGGGGACAGAGCGCGGAGGCCTGCGCGGACGAGGCGCTGGCCGCCGCCGCCGACGGGGCCGCGGAACGCGTGACTGGCCTGCGCAACCGGCTGCTCAGCGTGATCTCCGCGCGGCTGCCGAAGTCCTGGGCCGCGGCCGTCGGCCTGAGGATGATCCGCCGGCTGCGGCTGGACCGACTGCTTCGGCGCGACTAGCGGGCGCCGTCGAGCAGCTCCTTGGCATGGGCGAGCGCAACCTTGCTGCTGCGGTCGCCCAGCATGCGGGCGAGCTCCGACTCCCTCTCCTTACGGCGGCCGTGGACCGGATCGATCGTGACCGTCGTGGAACGGGCGTCCTGGGTCTTCGTGACCACGTGGTGGGCGTGACCGAGCGCGGCGACCTGGGGCAGGTGCGTCACGCAGAAGACCTGGTGGCCGTCGCCGAGCGCGGCCAGTTCGCGCCCCACCTGGGCGCCGATCTCGCCGCCCACGTTCGCGTCAACCTCGTCGAAGACCAGGACCGGCGTGCGGTCGACGGCCGCGAGCACGGTCTTCAGGGCCAGCATGACGCGCGCGGCCTCGCCGCCCGAGGCGATCTGGTCGAGCGGGAGCAGGTCCTGGCCGGCGTTGGGGCAGAAGAGGAACCGCACCGCGTCGGCGCCGTCGGGGCCGAGGTCCGCGGCGGCGACCTGGACCTCGAGGCCGGCCTTCTTGAAGCCGAGCGAGCCGAGCATCTTGCGCGCGGCGGCGGCCAGCTTCTCCGCCGCCCTGGCGCGGGCGGCGTGCAGGGCGTCGGCCCGCGTCCGCAGGGCCTTCTCGACCTTGGCGGCCTCCGCGCGGAGCGAGGCCACCCGGGCCTCGACGCCGCCCTGCGAGGACAGCCGGCGGCGGAGGGACTCGCGGCGCTCGCGCACGCCCTCGGCGGAGGGCCCGTGCTTGCGCCGGAGCTCCAGCCAGAGGTTCATGCGTGACTCAAGTTCGGCGGCGCCCTCCTCGTCGACCGAGAGACCGCGGCCGAGGCGGGCGAAGTCGGCGCGGACGTCGTCGGCCTCGGCGGCGAGCGAACGCAGCCGGTCGGCGAGGGCGGCGGCCTCGGGGTCGATGCGCGCGGCGTCGTCAGCGGCCTTGAGGAGCTTCGGAAGAACCTCTCCGAGACCTTCCGAGCCCAGGCCGGCGTCGAGCTGGGCGAACAGGGCCGAAAGCTCCTGGGCGCGCGAGGAGCGGGCGTGCTCGCGTTCGAGCCGGGCGACGGCGTCGTCGGAAAGGTCCAGCGAGTCCATGCGCTCGAGCTGGGAGCGGAGGAACGCCTGCTCGTCGTCGGACAGCCGCTCCGCGCCGGCCGCCTCCTCCGCCTCGCGGAGAATCGCCTGCCGGCGGCGCCATTCCCCGCGGTACTCCTCCAGCCGCGGCGCGAGTCCCGCGTGCAGGTCGAGCATCTCGAGCTGGGTGCCGGCGCGCATGAGCTTCTGCGGCTCGCCCGGACCGTGGAAATCGATCCAGAGCTCGCCGAGCCGCTGGAGCTGGGCGAGCGTCGCCGAGCCGCCGTTGACCGAGATGCGGCCCGCCCTGGTCGCGTGGACCGAGCGCTTGAGGATGAGCAGGCCCTCCTCGCAGGGAGGCAGCCCGAGCTCCTCGAGCAGGGCGTCGAAGCGTCCGTCATCGCCGCACTCCAGCTCTGCCTCGACCGAGCACTCCTCGGCGCCCTTGCGCACGATGGTCTTGGGGGCGCGGTTGCCGGCGAGCAGGGAGAGGGCTCCGAGCAGCACCGACTTGCCGGCGCCGGTCTCGCCGGTCACGACCGTGAAGCCGGGTCCGAACGAGAGCTCGGCCCGGTCCATGAGGGCGAGGTCGCGGATGAGCAGGCGGCGTATCATGCTTGGGGGCGGGCGCCGAACAGGGCTGACCCGACGCGCAGGCAAGTAGAACCGGCGGCGACCGCCGACTCAAGGTCTCCGCTCATGCCCATGGAGAGCTCGGGCAGCGGCACTCCGAACCTGGCGGCCAGACGGTCGCGGCAGAGACGAAGCTCAGAAAAGGTGCGGTCGGCGTCGGCGGGGTCGTCGGACAGCGGGGCCACCGCCATCAGCCCCGTGACGCGCAGGGAAGACCAGGCGAGGGCCGCCTCCAGGACCGCGGGGGCGGCCTCGAGGTCGCAGCCGAACTTGGCGGGGTCGCATCCCGAGTTGACCTGGATGAGCACTTCCCTCGTAAGGCCGGCCTCGTGAGCCAGCCGGCCAAGCCGGGCGGCCAGATCGGCTGAATCCACCGACTGGATCACCTCGAACGTCTGCAGGGCGGTCTTGGCCTTGTTGGACTGAAGGTGGCCGATCAGCTCCCACCGCAGCCCTGGCGGGGCCAAGGGACGCTTCTGGGCGGCCTCCTGGACCCGGTTCTCGGCCACCGCGGCGAAACCGAAGCCATGGGCGAGGGCGGCGCACTCGGCGGGGTGGGTCTTGGTGACCGGCAGCACCCTCACGGAATCGACCCCCCTGCCCGCCCGCGCACAGGCCTCCCTGACCCGGCCCATGA
Organism: Opitutia bacterium; assembly: GCA_046095205.1. Taxonomy (GTDB): domain Bacteria; phylum Verrucomicrobiota; class Verrucomicrobiia; order Opitutales; family UBA953; genus UBA953. The sequence goes on along the minus strand of JBJTIX010000065.1, from coordinate 5,246 downwards.
GCGCGTCCAGACGGCCTTTGAACTCTTCCTGGCTGGGCATCCTGAGGCAAAGGGGGAGCAGAACCCCATCCGAGTCAACGCACCGCAAAAGACTGTGGGCCGAGTGATTAGGAAAACTACACTTGAAAGCATTCCCCATTAGTTTAATTAATCAGACCGCCCATCGTCTCCTCATGCACATCGAGAACCTGAAGATCTTCCGCGACCTGGTGGACAACGAGAGCTTCTCGAAGGCCGCGAAGCTGAACGACATCACCCAGTCCGCGGTGAGCCAGCAGCTCCGCTCGATGGAGAAGCACTTCAACGTCCTGATCGTGGACCGCAGCCAGAAGCAATTCCGTCTGACGCGCGAGGGCCGGAGCCTGTACGAGGCGGCCAAGGACATCCTGAACCGTTACGAGCAGGTCCTGAGCGAGATGCAGGAGATGCGCAAGGTGGTCAGCGGCACGGTCCACGTCTCCACCATCGTCTCCATCGGCCTGCACGAGCTGCCTCCGCACGTGAAGAGCTTCATGCAGGAGTTCCCGCACGTGAACGTCCGGGTCGAGTACCGCCGTTCGAACCTGGTCTACGAGGACGTCGTCTCCAACGCGGTGGACTTCGGTCTCGTCGCCTTCCCCCAGAAGACCCGCCAGGTCGAGATCATCCCGATGATGGAGGACCAGCTGGTGGCGATCTGCTCGCCGCGGCACAAGCTCGCCGGGAAGCGCGAGATCGACCTGGCCGACCTGCAGGGATGCAAGTTCATCGGCTTCGACCAGGACATCCCCACCCGCAAGGCGCTGGACCAGTTCTTCCGCGAGCAGCGCATCGAGCTCGAACCGTCGATGGAGTTCGACAACATCGAGACCCTCAAGCGCGCGGTCGAGGTGGACGCCGGCGTGGCCCTCGTGCCCGAGGGCACCATCCGTCAGGAGGTCGAGCAGGGCTCGCTCGTGATGCTGCGCCTGCGCGACCGCCGCGTGGCCCGGCCCCTCGCCATCCTGCACCGCAAGGGACGCGTGCTGACGCCGGCCATGAAGCGCTTCATGGCGCACCTGCTCAACAGCACCGGCGCGAAGGGTCAGGCCTGACCCGGAGGCCTGCGGCCGGCCCGCAGGGACAGCGCGAAGGACGGGAGCGCCGAGGCGAACAACCAGCCGAGGCCGTTCCAGAGCATGGCGTCGCCATCAGGCGAGCGCAGGGCCGTGCCGGCCAGGCCCCACCAGAGCAGCGCGCCGCCCAGCGGCTCCCAGGCCCGACGCATCGCCGCGCGGAAGAGCGACCATGCACCCGCCAGGGCGGCGCAGAGTCCCGAGGCGACCGCGGGGCCGAAAGCGCCCAGCGCCGTGCCGGCGTACAGCACGAACCCGGAGGCGACGGCGAGCGCCAGCAGCACGGCACCGCCGACCCGCATCGTGGCGGGGACCATGGACAGCGGCATGCGGTTGACGCGCAGGGAGAGCGCGGAGGCCAGCGCGGCCATCGTCAGCGAAAGGCTCCAGACATAGGCGAGGCCGGAGACCGGGATGGCGTAGGTCTGGATGGCCCACTGGGCCAGCAGGCACTTCGCGAGGATGAGCGACCAGAGGGCGCCGAGCCGGTCGAGCACGCGGGACTCGCGGTAGGCGCGCTCGATCGACAGCGCGAGTTCGGCGCTGCCTCCGGCGGGCAGGGATGTGGTCGGACGGCCCACGGGATTCAGCCGATCCAGAGGCGCAGGCTGCGGATGGCGTCGGCCACCTTGGACGGGACCTCGCGGTCCCAGCCCTTCTCGTCGCGGCGGATGCGGTCGGCCAGCGTCCGCGGCTGGCAGGACATGGCCGCCATGTCGGCGCCGTCGAGCGGCACGAGGAAGCCGTTGTTGAGCAGGTGCTGGTACAGCCCGGCGACGGTCGGCCGCATCTGGAGGTCGCCGGCGACGACGACGGAATCCTCCGGGACGTTGTAGCTCTCGGCGAAGCATACGCGGCAGGCGACGGGGTCGCTGATGAGGCGGCGCAGCTGGTCGCCGCGCATCGGGTAGACAAGGATGCGGACGCCGTCCTTGAAGAGCCGTCCGCAGGCCTCGAGCACGCCGCCCTGCAGGTGCTGGTAGTGCTCGGGATCGAAGAGGTCGACGAGGTTGTTCATGCCCGCGACGAGGGTGATGGAGCCCGCGGTGTGCAGGCGGAAGTAGGCGGGCAGACGGTACCAGCCGCGGTGGCGCGTCACCAGCAGGTGCCGACCCGTGAGCCCCACCAGCCGGATCCTGTCGATCACCTCGGATTCGGGGTTGGGGTCGGACCCGATGCACATCTCGAACAGGGGCAGCGGCGGGTCGCCCGCGCCCTCCGTGCCGCGGCTGGCGCATTCGAGCATGTCGACGTTGACCAGGGAGACCGGCCGGAACGTGCCCCGGGCCACCACGACGGACCGCTTGTAAAAGACCTCGCTGGGAACCTGCGGCTGCCCCTCCGGACCGAACAGCACCGCGTCGGTCAGGCCGAGGCGCACTAGGCGGAGCGCGGCCACCCGGTTGTCGAACTTCGCGAAGGCGGGGCCCGTGAAGCGGGCGTACTCGACCTCGACCCGTCCGGAGCCGATCGCCTCGATGAGCGAGAGCAGGAAGCCGTCGAGGTCGGCGCGGGCGTGGAGCGCGGAGTGCAGGAGGTTGACCCCGACGGCGCCGAGGGCGTCCTGCTGTCGGCCGGCGTCCTTGTCCCAGAGCCGGAGGTGCAGGATGACCTCGCTCGGCTCCGCGCCGGGGCGGTCCTGGAAACGCACGCCCATCCAGGAGTGGCCCTGCCCCTTGCCGTCATGGGGCGTGGTGGCGACCGTGTCGGCGAAGGCGAAGAAGCGCGTGGTGGCGCCGCGGTCGGCGGCGAGACGGTCGACCAGAAGCTGATACTCGTGGCCGAGCATCTGCTCCAACCGCTCACGGGAAACGTAGCGCTTGGGATGCCCGTAGATGGCGTCGCTGATGCGCATGTCGTAGGCCGACATGCTCTTGGCCACCGTACCCGAGGCGCCGCCGGCCTTGAAGAAGTGGCGGACGACCTCCTGCCCCGCGCCGATTTCGGCGAAGGCGCCGTAGGCGCTCCGGTCCAGGTTGATCGCCAGGGCCTTCCGGGCGACGGCTGCGGCCAGGTCTTCGGACGGCTGCTCCATGCCGAAAAGGTAGGACGGAAGTCGACGGAAACAAGCGGAAGCGGGGGAGAAAATTTCGCTTCTGGCTGGCGAAAAGGGGGCACAGCGGCACCCTTTTTTGCGCAAGCAACCACCATGAAGGAATTCCTGCGCAGCCTGGCGGCCTCCACCCTCGGAACACTCCTGGCGGGAGTCGTGCTCGTCTTCGCGGCGACCGTGATGCTCGTCGCCATGGCGGGATCGGCGGGTTCGCCCGCCGACCTGCCGGTCCATGTCCGACCGAAGACCATGCTCGTCATCGGCGGAGGGCTGCGCGTCACCGACACGCCCGAGTTCGGCGAGCCGACGCTGGGGGACCTGCTCGGAGGCGGCGAAGGACCCCGGGTGGACCTGCTGCGGGCGCTCGAGGCCGTCGACCTGGCGGCCAAGGATCCGGCCATCGCCGGCATCCTCCTGGCCGGCGAACTGGATGCCGGACTGACCCAGATGGCCGAGATCCGCGCGGCCATCGCGGAGTTCGCCAAGTCCGGCAAGCCCGTGATCGGCTGGATCGAGAACGGATCCCAGGGACAGTACTACCTGACGAGCGTCGCGAAGCCGCTCTACGTCCACAAGTCGGGCGAGATCGAGCTCAAGGGCCTTTCCTCCTTCGGGTCCTACTTCGGCGGCACCCTGGCCAAGGCCGGCATCGGCGTGCAGGTGACCCGCGTCGGCAAGTACAAGTCGGCGGTGGAGCCCTTCACCTCGAGCGCGATGAGCCCCGCCTCGCGCGAGCAGGAGAGCGCGCGGCTGCGCAACGCCTGGGCGCGCATCCTCGCGGAAGTCGCCAGCTCCCGCGGCTTGGCCGCGGCGGCCATGGTGAGGACCGTCGACTCCGGCGGCGTCTTCGGCGCCGAGCGGGCGGTCGACCTCAAGCTGGCGGACGCCGCGCTGCACCGCGACGAGCTGGCCGCCAAGGTCGTGGCCGCCGGCGCGGAGGCGACCGACGACGGCACCTCCTTCCGGCAGGTCAGCCTGGGCCGCTACGCCCGCAAAGTGAAGCTGCCCGCCCAGGGCGGACGTATCGCCGTCGTCTACGCCGAGGGCGAGATCGTGGACGGCTGGGGAGACCCCAGCAACGTCGGCGGCGACCGGCTCGCCTACAACCTGCGCCAGCTGCGCGGGGATTCGGAGGTGAAGGCGGTCGTGCTTCGCGTGAACAGTCCGGGCGGCTCCGCCTTCGCCAGCGACGTGGTGGCCCGCGAGGTCGCCCTGCTCAAGGCCAAGGGCATCCCCGTCGTGGCCTCCTTCGGCGACGTCGCGGCCAGCGGCGGCTACTACATCGCGGCCCGTGCCGACACCATCGTGGCCGACCGGCTCACCATCACGGGCTCCATCGGCGTCTTCGGCCTGCATTTCAACTACGGCGAACTGGCCGAGAAGGTGGGCCTGGCCACCGACGGGGTGAAGGTGGGCGCCTACGCCGACCTGCTGTCCTCGCACCGTGCGGCGACCCCCCAGGAGATGGCGGTCGTGCAGACGCTCGTCGACGACGTTTACGAGGACTTCCTCGGCGTCGTCTCCGAAGGCCGCAAGATGAAGCGGGACGCGGTCCATGAAGTCGCGCAGGGGCGCGTCTGGCTGGCGCCCGACGCCCGGCAGGCGGGCCTGGTGGACTCCTTCGGCGGCCTCCGGGCCTCCATCGCCGCCGCCCGCAAGGCGGCCAAGCTGGACCGGGCGGAGATCGTCCAGGTGCCGCGCCTCAACGAGGGCCGCGAGAACATCCTCGAACAGCTGCTGGCGGGAGACGAGGAGGACCCCGTCTTCACCCGCGGTTCTGACGCGGACCCCCTGCGGGGCCTCATCCGCGCCAACGCCTCCCTGCTCAGGACCTTCCGCAGCCTGAACGACCCGAAGGGCGTGTACCTGAGGGGCCCCGGCCGGATCGAGGCGCGCTGAGGCCGGTCACGGCTTGCGGGGCATCTGCGCCTTGGCCTGGGGCATCCAGGCCTTGAGGTTCGCGATGCGCGTGCTGTCGGCCGGGTGCGTCGAAAGGAACTCGGGGCCCTTGCTTCCGCCCTTCGTGGCGAAACGCGACCAGAAGGCGGGGGCGGCCTCGGGGTTGTAGCCGGCGCGGGCCATGAAGAAGAGCCCGAGCT
>JBJTIX010000064.1:0-2752 GCA_046095205.1 Opitutia bacterium | reverse complement strand
GGATTCAGGGGATTGGGGTAGACGAGGATCGGGGCATGTTCGCCGGCCGAGTAGGTGCGCCCGTCGACCACCAGGCCCTCGGCCGTCCAGCGGACGGGCAGCTTGGCGATCACCTTGGCGAGGACTGCGTTGCTCGAAGGGTCGCCCCAGAGCACGAGGTTGTGGGCGGCGATGTCGGCCTCGGTGACCTGCGCGTCGTTCTTCATCGGCGCATCCCCGCGGAACTGGCGACGCCATTCGAAAACCGCCCGCTCGCGCTCCGCCTTGGCCCAGGCGCCGACCTTCTCATTGAGCGCCTTCCCCGTCGGGGCGACGAAAAGGAAGGCGTCCATGAACGCGTCGTCGATCGGCCCGGAGAGCCCGTGACGCTTGACGGGCGCCGCACCCTCGTCGGGGGAGCCCATGGACCAGAGTCCGTCCTTGCGGACCAGCGACACCTTCCAGGAACGGTCGCTGCCGGCGGTGACGGTCTCGACGGTCTGGCCGTCGATCTGGACGCGGGTCTTCTTGCGCAGCGACTGCGGAGCATGCCCGGCGGGCATGTCGAGCGTGAGGGCGCTGCCGTTGCGGGTCGTCACGGCGACAATGTCCGCGCCCAGGGTCTCGGCCTCGACGCGCGCCTTGGTCCAATGGGACTCGAGGCGGTCGACCTTGACCCAGTGCATGCGGTCGTAGCGGAGGAAGAAGGTCTCGAAGGCCACCTTGCGGGGCATGCGGTCGCGTCCCGCCGAGGCCATGAGCGCGAGGCGACGCTCGATCTCGACCATGGAGTCGGGGTGGATCTTATGGGCGGTCTGCGGCCCGATGATGTGCGTCATCGTCACGCCCTCCTTGGCGAGTTCTCGGGCCATCACGTCGGCGGCCTGCTTCTGCTTGTCGATCTCGCCGCTGTAGGCGACCAGGGGCGCGTTCGTGAAGTTCACCGGGACGTCCGTCGCGTTGTACCAGCCCCAAAGTGTCTTCTGCCAGACGGGTATCTTGGAGACGTCCTCGTTCTGGAATACGTTGAGAAACTCCGGCGTCTCCGAGAACCCTGCACCCGGACTGATGCCGCACCAGCGGTCGGCGTAGTGCGCGCCGAACTGCCAGACGGCCGCGCCGCCCATCGAGACTCCGCGGATGAAGAGACGGTCGTCGTCGATGGCGTAGGTGCGCCGGGCATGATCGTAGGCCTCCCAGAGGTCGACCTCGCCCGCGAACTTGTTGGCACAGCAGTAGCGCCCGTAAAGATGCAGCACCAGGCGGCCGTCCGGCGGCACCAGGCCGACCGTACGGCGGCGTTCGGCCATGAAGGCGAGTTCGGTCAGCGTCTCGCCGCGTCCGTGGCACCAGAAGTCGAGGCGCATCGGGGCGCCGTTGGCCCAGCCGGCGGGGATCACCATCCCGTAGGGCTGCACGGAGCCGTCGATCTTAGAACGATAGCCGCGGACCACGAGGCCCGACTGCCGCGTCCAAGGAGTCTCTCCTTTGGCGAAGGCGGCGGCCCGCTCCCTGCCCTCCGCGACGAGCTCATGGGCCGACTTGATATCATCCTTCTTGAACACCTCGTTGTGACGCAGCGCCCAGTCGACCGCCTTGTGGTAGACCTCGAGGTCGGGCAGGAACTCCTGCAGACGGGGATGCTTGGCCTGCGCCTTGGCCGCCGCGTCGATCTCCTTGCGCAACGCCGCGAGGCCGGACGTGAGGGTCGCACGGTCCGCCTCGGGCACCGCCACCGCCTTGTCGGTCGGAGGGATGGGCCGAACGGCGGCAGGCAGGTTGTCCTTGGGGCCGTCGGCCAGGCCGGTTAGCGGAACGAGCGAGAGGAGAAGCACGAGGGGGTAGCGCATCGGGTCGGGGTGGCTTCAGATAAGCCGACGCCGCACGCGAGGGACAGTAAAAAGCCGCGTCCATTTTCCTCGCCAGCGCGCGGGGCGGGCCTCACTTGTCCGGCGAATGGCCCTGCTCAGCCTCCTTGACGTACACGTCGGCTTCGGCGGCCCGCCCGTGCTGGACAGGCTCAACCTGCAGATCGAGGGGGGCGAGCGCATCTGCCTGCTCGGACGCAACGGGGCGGGCAAGACGACCCTGATGCGCGTGGCGGCCGGGGAGATGCAGCCCGACAGCGGCACGGTCACCGTGCCGGACGGCGTGCGGCTCGCCCGCCTGACCCAGGAGATACCCGACGCCCTGCCCGGCACCGTCCGCGAGATCGTCGCCGGCGGCGTGTGCAGCGACGACCCAGCCGAGGACTGGGAGAAGGACATCCGGATCGACGACCTCGTGGCCCGTCTCGGCCTGCCCGAGGACCGCGCCTTCGACGAGCTTTCGGGCGGACTGAAACGCCGGTGCCTCCTCGCCCGCGCGCTCGCGTCCGACCCCGGGCTGCTGCTGCTGGACGAGCCGACGAACCACATGGACCTCGATTCGATCCTGTGGATGGAGGAGTTCCTCCTCGAACGGCGCACGCCCCTGCTCTTCGTGACGCACGACCGGGCGTTCCTGCGCCGGATGGCCAACCGCATCCTCGAACTCGACCGCGGACGGCTCACCAGCTGGTCCTGCGATTACGACACCTACCTCGTGCGCAAGGAGGAGCTCTTCGAGGCCGAGGAGCGCCAGCGCGCCGCCTTCGAGAAGAAGCTCGGCCAGGAGGAGGCCTGGTCCCGCCGCAGCCCCGGCGCCCGCCGGACCAAGTCCAACGCGCGCATGGAGGCGCTCAAGCGCATGCGCGAGCAGCGGGCGGGCATGCGGACGGCGACCGGCTCCGCCA
>JBJTIX010000063.1:0-5397 GCA_046095205.1 Opitutia bacterium | reverse complement strand
CTCCGCGACCGGCGGGGAGCTGCCCGCCGTCGCCACCCGCCTCGTCCGCCGCAACGGGCAGTTCGTGCCCTGGCTCCCCCACAAGATCGAGGTCGCCGTCCGCAAGGCGTTCCTCTCGCTCGACCGCGACTCCGCGCCCGCCGTCATGGTCGCCGCCGCCGTCACCCGCAAGGTCGCCGACTCCGGCCAGACCGCCATCGGCATCGAGGAGGTCCAGGACCTGGTGCAGGACGAGCTCATGCGGCAGGGCCACTTCAAGGTCGCCGAATCCTACATCCTCTACCGCGCCTACCGCGCCCGTCTCCGCGAGGAGGCCGCCGTCGCCCCGGCCACCGTCGACGACCGCCAGGAGGCCCTCATCCTCGTCAAGAAGTCCAACGGCGAGACCTTCCTCTGGGACGGCGAGGACCTCCGCCGCCGCATCGCCTTCGCCGCCTCCGGGCTCGAGCTCACCAAGGGCCAGGCCGACATCGAGGTCGAGCTGCGCCGCGGCATCTTCAACGAGATCAGCGAGTCCGAGCTCCGCAAGACCATCGAGCTCAACGCCAAGACCCTCGTCGAGGCCGACGGCGACTTCGCCAAGTTCGCCGCCCGCATCGGCCTGACCTACATCTACGAGGAGGTGCTGGGCTGGGACATCGTCCGCGACGGCGTCGCCAAGATCCGCGAGTTCCACCGCGCCAGGTTCGCGGCCTACGTGGAGCACGGCATCGCCATCGGCCGCCTCTCGCCCGACCTGCGCAAGTACGACCTCGCCCGCCTCGCCGAGGCCCTCGACCCGGCCGCCGACATGGAGTTCGAGTTTCTCGGCGTCCAGACGATGTACGACCGCTACCTCATCATCGACAAGACGGTGAAGCCCGCCCGCCGCCTCGAGACGCCCCAGTTCTTCTGGATGCGCGTCGCCATGGGCCTCTTCCTCCGGGAGGAGAAGGACCGCGAGGGCTGGGCCATCCGCCTGCACGGCCTCTACAAGTCCCGCCGCTTCTGCAGCTCGACCCCGACGCTCTTCAACTCGGGCACGCTCCACAGCCAGCTCTCCTCCTGCTACCTCTACAAGGTCGACGACACCATCGAGTCCATCATGCTCCGCGGCATCGCGGAGAACGCCTTCCTCTCCAAGTGGGCCGGCGGGCTCGGCGGATCCTGGACCTCCGTCCGCGGCACGGGCTCCTACATCAAGGGCACCAACGGCGAGTCCCAGGGCGTCATCCCGTTCCTCAAGCTGCACAACGACCAGCTGGTGGCCGTCAACCAGGGCGGCAAGCGCCGCGGCTCGGGCTGCGCGTACCTCGAGACCTGGCACAACGACATCGAGGACTTCCTCGAGCTGCGCAAGAACACCGGCGACGACCGCCGCCGCACGCACGACATGAACACGGCCAACTGGATTCCGGACCTGTTCATGAAGCGCCTCAAGGCCCGCAAGGAATGGACGCTCTTCCTTTCCAACGAGGTGCCCGACCTCCACGAGACCTACGGCGCCGAGTTCGAGCGTCGCTACGAGGCCTACGAGCAGATGGCCCGTGACAAGAAGATCTTCGGCAAGAGCATGCCCGCGATCGAGCTCTGGAGGAAGATGCTCGGGTCGATCTTCGAGACCGGCCACCCCTGGATCACCTTCAAGGACCCCTGCAACGTCCGTTCCCCGCAGGACCACGCCGGCGTCATCCACTCCTCCAACCTCTGCACGGAGATCACCCTCAACACCAGCGCCGACGAGACCGCGGTCTGCAACCTCGGCTCGGTGGTCCTCGACTCCCACCTGCGCGAGGACGGCAGCATCGACCTCGACCGCATCCGTGAGACGGTCACCGTCGCGGTCCGGGCGCTGGACAACGTCATCGACATCAACTACTACCCGACCAAGGCCGCCGAGGTCTCCAACCTCCGCCACCGCCCCATCGGCATGGGCGTCATGGGGCTCCAGGACTGCCTCTACCGCAAGGGCATCTCCTTCGCCTCCGAGGAGGCGGTCGAGTTCAACGACGAGATCATGGAGGCGGTCGCCTTCTACGCCTACTCGGCCTCCTCCGACCTCGCCGCCGAACGCGGCGCCTACAGCTCCTACAAGGGCTCCAAGTGGGACCGCGGCCTGCTTCCGCAGGACACGGTCGACCTCCTCGAGCAGGAGCGCGGCGTGCCCGTCGAGGTCAAGCGCGGCGGCCGCATGGACTGGACGCCGGTCCGCGAGAAGATCGCCCGCCAGGGGATGCGCAACTCCAACGTACTCGCCATCGCGCCGACCGCCACGATCTCCAACATCGTCGGCAGCTCGCCCTGCATCGAGCCGACCTACAAGAACCTCTTCGTGAAGAGCAACCTCTCCGGCGAATTCACGGAGCTCAACGGATGGCTGGTGCGCGACCTGAAGAAGCTCGGGCTCTGGAACGAGGACATGGTCAAGCAGCTCAAGTACTTCGACGGCGAGCTGAAGGACATCCCGGGCATCCCCCAGAACATCAAGGACAAGTACATGACGGCCTTCGTCATCGACAACAAGTGGCTGATCGACGCGGCCGCCCGCCGCCAGAAGTGGATCGACCAGGCCCAGTCGCTCAACCTCTTCCTCCGCGAGCCCGACCTCAAGACGCTCTCCCACATGTACCAGTACGCCTGGCGCACGGGGCTCAAGACCACCTACTACCTCCGCACGCTGTCGGCCTCCAACATCGAGAAGTCCACGGTCGACCTGAAGCTGGACAAGGCCGAGCCCAAGAAGAAGGAGTACACGGAGGCCGAGAAGAACGCCTGCTCGCTCGAGGCGATGCGCAACGGCGGCACCTGCGAGGCCTGCCAGTGAGGCCCGGCTAAGGGTCCGGCCGGAAAAACGGGGGGCGTCCGCAGGGACGCCCCTCCTGCTTTGACAGGCGAAGGCGTGGCCTTCGCCAGGGGGCACGTGGGCACGGGGAGGCGTCTCGGGCAGGGCGGTCATTGCCATGATCGCCGTTCGCCCCTGCCTTGGCGCGGCATCTTCCATCTTCCATCCTCCATCCTCCATCCCCTATCTTCCTCCCATGCGAACCATCGCCACCCCCGCCGGCACGGTCCGGGTTCTCTCCCGGGAGGAGGCCTTCGCCGAACTGGTGCGTCGCATGGACGCCCGCGCCGGGGCCGGCCGCTTCACGGTGGGGCTCAGCGGCGGCTCGACGCCCAAGGCCTTCTACGCCTGGGCGGCCTCGGGCCGCCGGCTTGCCAGGGCCGTGCTTGAACATGCGGAGTGGCACGTGAGCGACGAACGCTGCGTGCCGCTCGCTTCCGACGAATCCAACTTCGGCCACGCCGCCCGGGGCCTGCTCGATCCGCTCTTGGTCCCCGCCGGACGGCGTCGCCCCTGGCCGGTCCACCTCGCTCCGGAGGCCGCGGCCGCCGCCTACGCCTCCGGTCGCGCGCCCGGCGAGGGCTTCGACGTCTGCGTGCTGGGGCTGGGCGATGATTCGCACATCGCCTCGCTCTGGCCCGGCTGCCCGCTGATCGGAAGCGACGGCGGGAGCGCCTTCGCGGCCACGGAATGGCCCGGCCGCGGCTGGCGCCTCACGGTCACGCCCTCAGGTCTGGCGCGCTGCGGCGAGATTATGGTCCTCGTCAACGGCGCCGCCAAGGCCGAGGCCCTCCGACGGGTCTGCTTCGGCGAACCGGACGCCTCCCGTTTTCCCGGTCAGATCCTGCGGACGCTGCGCGCCAAGGTCACCTGGCTGGCGGATTCTGAGGCGGCTTCGGGGCTGCCGGGCTGACGGGGGCCAGCGGCGCGGAGTTCTGCTCCGGAGCGTTGTCCGTGACGTTGTGCCGCAACAGCGGCCCGTCCTCGGCCCGCCCCGGACCGAGGGTGAAGATGAAGCGTCGGTCGGCGCCGAGGATCAGCGTCGTCGAGCTGTCATGCGTCCATTCGCCGTCCGCGCGCAGGTATTCCACGCGGTGGTTGACGATGCGCCGGCCGGTCCCCTCGAGGGGGTGGATGGCGGACGCGCCGGGCTTCAGCTCCACCGATCGGGTGCCGAGCCAGCAGCGCACGACGTTGTCGGAGAGGTTCAGGAACGCCGCGGCTCCTACCGGATGATGGGCGAAATCCACGGACACCAGCGTCAGCCGGGCGCCCGAGGGGAGGCCCGGCGAGACGATGAGCACCTGCCGTCCGCCCTCCCGGGGGGTGCGGAACTGCAGCGGCCGCAGGATGGGCGTGCCGTCCTCCTCGAGCAGCGTGAGCGTGGCCTCGCCGTCCGCCGGCACGGTCAACGGGCGGCCGAGGTGGCCGTCGCGCACCTCGACCTCGAGGGGCCGTCCGCCCGCCGGGGCGCAGAGCAGGGCGCGCATCGGGGCCTGCGAGATGCCGCTGACGTGCAGCAGGGAGTCCGCCGCGCCGACGCGCGCGGCCGCCAGGGCCGCGAAGATCGCGGCAACGTGCCTCAACTGGCCCCGCCTTCCGCCGCCTTCGCCTTGCCCTTGCCCTTGGTCTCGGGCGGCGGGAGGAGCGGGAGCGGGGGCGCGATCACCGGCGCGACCACCTTGTTCTCCATGATCACGGAGTTGTGGTAGCGCTCCTCGGGCTTGGCTCCGGGCATCTCGAGCACGAAGTACATCAGCCGGGTGGTGGGGAAGAAGATCATCGTGGTGGACGTGATGAGCCGGGGGTCGGAGCCGGGCTCGGTCACGGCGAGGGAGAAGCGCGCCGGCTGGCGGGTGGTGAAGCGCCCCGGATAGCGCCCGACGCCGCGCGAGGGGATCTGCATGGGCGTGGTCCCGATCGCCGCGTCGACGCGCGCGTTCGTGTAGTTGACGATCTGGATGGTGCCGTAGGGGAAGGCGGCCTCGCTGAAGTCGAAGACCTGCGCCTGCGCGGACTGCCCGGAGGGGTCGGCGAAGAGGATCACCGCGAGGTCCGAGCCGTCCGCCGGCACGGGGACGGAGACGAAGGGCACCCAGATCACGACGGGGTTGCCCTGCTTGTCCTTCTCGGTGCCCAGCGTCTTCTTGGCCACGACCGCGACGGGCGGACCGAAATACTGCGTCTTCACGCTCAGGGCCATCACGTCCGGGGAGAAGGGCACGCGGTCCTTGTCCTGGAGCAGGGCCAGTTCCGGCGGGTTGTTCGGCGCGTTCCACCACGCGAAACGCAGGGTGGCCTTGCGGCCGGGCACCGCGGGCGGCTGCTGCGCCCCGGCTTCGGCGGAGAGGAAGGTGGCGCCGCAGACGAGCGCCGCGGCGAGGATCCGGGTGAGGGACATGTCAGATTTCGTTCGCGCTCAGCCAGCGCAGGGAGGTGGCGCGGAAGCGCCGTCCGAGCAGGCGGTTGATGTTGGCCTGGTTGGCCGCCGGCGCCGTGATTCCGGCGGGGAAGTTGCGCTCGTTCGGTTCGACCACGGCGGACGAGTCGTAGCCGGCCCCGCCGTTGCGGTAGTC
>JBJTIX010000062.1:0-5382 GCA_046095205.1 Opitutia bacterium | reverse complement strand
TTGGCGTAGCCGAGGCCAGGGCCGCCGATCAGGCCGGCGGACAGCATGCCGATGCCGCCCATGATGGACATGGCCACGGCGCCCGAGCGCGGGAAGCGGTCGCCGACGACGGCGAGCATCGTGGGCCAGAAGAACGTCTTGCCGAGGGCGTAGACGCCGAGGGCGATGAGCGCGACAGCGAAGCTGTCCATGCCGGAGGCGAGCTGGAGACCGACGAACGCGAGCACCGCGGAGGTCAGCAGCAGGCCGACCGGGGAGAGGCCGAGCTTGGTTTCGATCCAGTGGGCGCAGAAGCGCAGACCGAACATGATGGCCGAGGTCCAGATGAACAGGATCTTGCCCTGCTCGGGCGTGAAGAGGTTGCCCGTGATGGCCTCGATCCAGCCGTCGGTGCCGAGCTCGACCGCACCGACGAGGGCGTGGGCGATGAAGAGCACGAACAGCACGAGGGAGCCGAATGAGAACCGGGTCAGCACGCCGGTGGCGATGAGCAGCACGCCGCCCACGGCCCAGCCGATGTTCGGGTTATTGAAGACCATCGGGCTTCCCAGGAAGACGGAGACCAGGTAGAGCGCGACCGCGGCGCCGAGCAGGCCGACGTCCTTGAGCATGTCGGCGAAGGAGGCGCCCTTCTCGGCGGCCTCCGACTTCGGGAAGGACTGGCCCATGAACATCACGGCGTAGGCCACGGTGGGCACGAGGTAGAAGGCGAGCTGGCCCTTCCAGCCGAGGCCCATGACGGAACCGAGGAGGTAGGAGGCGAGGGCGCCGACCACCATGCCGAGGGGCCAGGAGGCGTGCAGGATGTTGAGGTAGTGGGTGCGGTTCTGGGGGAAGATCGTCGCCACGAGCGGATTGGCCACGGCCTCGAGGGTGCCGTTGGCGTAGGCGAAGATGAACATGCCCCAGTAGAGGAAGCCGTAGGCGTTCTCCGGCGTGCTGGCGCCGAAGGTCACGAAGGCCGAGATGATGTGACCGAGGAGGGCAAGCGCGACGAGCTTGCCGTAGCCGAGCTTGTCGACCACCAGACCGCCGATGATGATGCCGAAGCAGAATCCGGTGAAGCCGGCGCCACCGATGGCACCGAGCTGCGAGGCGGTGAAGCCGTATTCGGAGGCCCAAGCGCCGAAGATGCCGCCTCGGAGGGCGAATCCGACGCCGGCGGCAAGGATGGCCATGAAGCCTGCCCAGAGCAGACGCTTCGCGTTAGGTACGGTGTTGTCTTGCATAGCTTTTGGTGGGGGTACGGGAGTGTGAATAAGTCTGTGAACAGCCTGTGTCGAGGATACAAATACCTTGGAATAAAAGGGGTTAGGAGTCTCGGGATGTTCGCAACTGGATCCGATACTGGGTGGGGCTGAGCTTCATGGCCCGTCGGAATTGCCTGGAGAAGTCACTGGCATCGTAAAACCAGCTTTTATAGGCGATTTCAGAGGGTCGGAGGGCGGTGTCCTTGAGCAGGTCGCAGGCGGCGGCTACCCGCATGCGCACGAGGTAAGCCCGGGGGCTCATCTGGTAGGCCTTATGAAATTTCCTCTCGAACTGCCGGACGGAGAGTCCGCTCAGGCGTGCCAGCTTCTTGATGTCCAGACGGTCCCCCAGGTTGTCCTTGATGAACTCCGCGGCGGCCTCGACCCGCAGGAAGGGCTCGAGGTGGGCCTTGGCGCTGGCGTAGCTGCGGACAGTGCCCCACACGCCCCAGGCCCGCCCTTCATGGTCCAGCAAGGGGAGCTTCGTCGTCTCATACCAGACGTGCGCCCCGTTCTCGTCCGGGAAGAGCTCGATGATGCGAGGCAGACCCTGTCCGCTCTGCAGGATCTGCTCGTCCTTCCTGCGGAAGGCCTTCGCCAGCTCGGCCGGGAAGATGTCCTGGTCGGTCCGCCCGAGCAGCGCGGCCACGTCCTTGCAGCCGCAGCGCTGGGCGAAGGCCAGGTTGGCGGCGGCGAAGCGCCCGTGCGCGTCCTTGGCGAAGAACATCACGCCGGGCAGGTGTTCGAACAACGCCCGCACGCTCTCGAGATGCGCGCCGCGCATCCACTTGTCAGCGGTTTGGGGCGGTTGCATACAAGAAGACTAGGCGCCCATCCAAAGCGGTCTATCTTTATTTAAAAGGGTCAGGCTCCTGCGAACGAACCGCCCATCCCTGACAACTATGTCGCTTGGATACAACGACGCCCCGCTTATGCCGGACGGCACGGGGTCTTATGCCTACCGGGGGAACCGCCGTTTCTTTTTGTGGTCTTGGGCCGATGTCGCACCCGTTGACCAACGAACAAACATGAAGACCGCATTCCTCCTCCTGCCCCTCCTCGCCGTCCAGGCGTCCGCCGCGGACAAGCCCAAGCCCGACGCCGAGCAGACCAAGCGCGGCCAGGCCATCTACGCCCGCACCTGCATCGCCTGCCACCAGCCCACCGGCATGGGCCTGCCTCCGGTCTTCCCGCCCCTCGCCGGTTCGGAGTGGGTCGCCAAGGGCACTTCCGTCGCGGTGCGCAACATCCTCCACGGCATGCAGGGTCCGGTCACCGTCAAGGGCGTCACCTACAACTCCATGATGCCTCCGGTCATGGGCCTGAAGGACGCGGAGATCGCCGACGTCGTCACCTACGTCGCGAACTCCTTCGGCAACGCCGCCGGCGTCGCCACCGAGGCCGACGTGAAGGCCATCCGCGAGAAGTACAAGGACCGCAAGACCCCCTGGACCGCGGCCGAACTCGAGAAGGCGGAGTGATCCCCCGCGGCGGGGCGGCTTGACCCTCGGCGGGGCCGCGGGCACTTTCACGCAGTCCCCCGTCCGGGGGCCCAGCCCCATGTCCGACACCAACCCCCTGGCCAAGTCCGCCTCCCGTTCCCGTCAGCAGGTGGCCGACCTGCACTTCATGGACGCCCGCTACAAGCTGCTGGACCTGGCCGCCTTCCTTGACCGGCTTGAACGCGCCTCGGGCCCCGAGGACCACCGCGTCCTCGGCATCCGCAAGGCCCTCCCGCTGCTCCTCGAGGCCGGCCCCGACCGCGTCGCCCGCATCCTGCACCTCTGGTCCGACCCCACCGTCGAGCCCGCGCCCCAGGCCGACACCAAGGCCGCCTCCGGCGTCTGGCCCGGTCTCAAGTAAGCAGCCATGCGCTACATCGAGCCGCACGGCCACATGGTGAGCCGCACCACCGACGACTACCAGGCGATGTCCCTGGCGGGCTGCGCGGCTATCTGCGAGCCGGCCTTCTGGGCCGGCTTCGACCGGAAGAACGCCGACGGATTCTACGACTACTTCTGCCAGCTGACGCAGCACGAGCCGAAGCGCGCCGCCAAGTTCGGGCTGCCCCACTACTGCTGGCTCTGCATCAACCCGAAGGAGTCCGAGGACCTGAAGCTCGCCGCCGACGTCCTCGCCCTCATCCCGGAGTTCCTCAAGGCCCCCACGGTGCTCGGCATCGGCGAGATCGGCCTGAACAAGAACACCCGCAACGAGATGAAGGTGCTCGAGCAGCACGTCGAGCTCGCCGTGAAGCACCGCCAGCTGATCCTCGTGCACACCCCGCACCTGGAGGACAAGCGCAAGGGCACCCGCCTCATCATGGATGTCCTGCGCGCGCATTCCGGCGTGCAGCCCGGCCGGGTCATCATCGACCACGTCGAGGAGCACACCGTCGGCGAGGTGCTCGACGCCGGCTTCTGGGCCGGCATCACGCTCTACCCCGAGTCGAAGGCCACGCCGGTCCGCGCGGTCGACATGCTCGAGAACTACGCCGCCCAGCGCGTCTGGCTCAACAGCGCCTGCGACTGGGGCGTGAGCGATCCGCTCGCGGTGCCCAAGGCCGCCGCCGAGATGCGCCGCCGCGGCCACTCGGCCGACGCGGTCGACGCCCTGCTCTACGGCAACCCCGTGCGCTTCCTCTCGCAGAGCCCCAACTTCAAGGACCCGCAGGCGGTCCGCTGAGCCGTGCGGCTATCCAACGGCCTCACGCTCGCCTACTGCACCAACGTCCACCGCGGCGAGGGCTGGGATGAGACGTTCGCCGGCCTGCGCGACCACGCCCTGCGCGTGCGGGAGCGCGTCTGCCCCGGCCGCCACTTCACCCTCGGCCTGCGCCTTGGCGCCGGCGCGGCCGCGGAGCTCGCCCGCCCCGAGGCGCTCACGGCCTTCCGCCGCTGGCTCGAGCTGAACGACTGCTCGGTCTCGGGCATCAACGGCTTCCCCTACGGCGCCTTCCACGGACGCGCGGTGAAGGACGACGTCTTCGCGCCGGACTGGTGCGAGCCCGAGCGGCTCGAGTACACCGTGCGCCTCTTCGACCTGCTCGCCGCGCTGCGCCCGCCCGGCGCGGTCGGCACGGTCAGCACGCTGCCCGGCTCCTTCAAGGGCTTCGCCCGCACCGAGGACCAGCAGCGCGTGATGCGGCGCAACGTGCTCGCCTGCGCCGAGCACCTCGCGCGCCTGCGCGACCGCACCGGCGCGCACTTCCGCCTCGCGCTCGAGCCGGAACCGATCGGCCTGGCCGAGGACACGCCCGAGACGGTGCGCCTCTTCGCGCGCCTGCGCGACGAGGAGCCCGCCCGCGGCCTCGTGGACGCGCACCTCGGCACGCTTTACGACACCTGCCACTTCGCGCTGCAGTACGAGGAGGCGGACCGCGCGATCCCGGCCCTCGCCGCGGGCGGCGCGCCGGCGGTCAAGTTCCACCTCAGCTCGGCGCTGAGCCTCCGCCCCACGGAGCGCTCGCTCGCCCGCCTCGCGAAGCTGCACGAGCCGACCTACCTGCACCAGACGCTCGGCCGCAGGGCCGACGGATCGGTCGTGCGCTTCAAGGACGTGCCGTTAGCGCTCGCGCAGGCCGACGCGCTCCGCGCCTGCGAGGAGCTGCGCGTCCACTTCCACGTGCCGGTGAACGCCGACCGTCTCGACGACGACCTCGGCACCACCAACGCCCACCTGCGCGACGCGCTCGACGTCGTCTGCCGCGACGCCGGTCCCGTGCGCGAGCTCGAGATCGAGACCTACACCTGGGAGGTGCTGCCGCCCGAGGTGCGCTCGGAGGACGTCGCCGACATGGTCGCCGCGGAATACCGGTGGACCCTCGCCCAGCTCGCCCGCCGCGGCGTCATCCCCGCCTGACATGTCCGCCCTGCGCGACTGGCTCGTTCTGACCCGCGGCTCCAACCTGCCCACGGTCTGGTCGAACGTGCTCGCCGGCTGGCTGGTGGGCACGCACGCGCGCGTGCTCAGCATGCCCGACGACGAGGGCTGGAAGTCGCCTCCCGCCGACGCCGGCTGGGGCGCGCTGCTGCTGCTCCTCGCCGGGGTCTCGCGGAGCTACGCCGCCGGCCTGGGGCGCAACGACGCGTGCGACGCGGGCTGGGCTGCGGAGCGCGGTCCGTCGCGTCCG
>JBJTIX010000061.1:0-6190 GCA_046095205.1 Opitutia bacterium | reverse complement strand
CTCATCCACGCCGCCACGATGGTGGCCGCCGGCGTCTACTTCATGGCGGCGTGGATGAGCGCGGAGACCGGCGTGGGGCCGGCCATCGCGTCGGTAAGCCAGACGTGCAGGGGGAACTGGGCGGACTTGCCGACGAAGCCGCACGCGAGCAGGGCGCCGAGCGCGAAGGGCCAGCCGCCCGCGGGGGAGAGCGCGCGCAGCTCGTCGAACTGCAGCGTGCCGAAGCGCGAGAGGCAGAAGGCCAGGCCGAGGATGAAGCCGAGGTCGCCCACGCGGTTCACGACGAAGGCCTTGCGGGACGCGGCGGCGGCGTAGTCGCGGTCGAAGTAGTGCGCGATCAGCATGTAGGAGCTGAAGCCCACCAGCTCCCAGAACACGAAGGTCATCAGCAGGTTGTCCGCCACGACGATCCCGAGGATCGAGAACATGAAGACGGACAGTCCCGCGAAGAAACGGCCGCGCGCCCCGTCGTCGGCCATGTAGCCGACGGAGAAGAGGTGGATGAGCGCGCCGACGAAGGTGACGACGAAGAGCATCAGCCGCGCGTGCGCGTCGACCAGGTAGCCGACGCCGAGCGGGATGTCTCCGAGGTTGGCCAGGTCGGCGTGCCAGCGGACGTCGCCGTCGGCGGCGGTGAGCAGGCGGAGGGCGAGGCCCGCGCCGACGAACGCCGCGCCGGTCGAGCCCCAGGCGGCGACGGCCCCGTGCCGGCGGAGCAGCAGCCCCTGCAGGGCCGCGGCCGCGAGGGGCAGCGTCAGGATCCAGTGGACGAGGTCGGTGAGGTCGTGGGCCATCTTCGATTAGTTCTGGTGTCCGTCCTTTTCCAGGCAGAGGACGTCGAGGCGCTCGGAGCTGACCGTGCCGCGGCGGCGGTAGAGGGCCACGATGAGGGCGAGGCCCACGGCCACCTCGGCGGCGGCCACGGTGATGACGAAGAAGACGAGCACCGCGCCGTCCATCGTGCGGTTGAAGCGCGAGAACGCCACGAGGGCGAGGGTCGCGGCCGCGAGCATCAGCTCGAGGCACATGTACACGACGAGGAGGTTGCGGCGCACGAGCACGCCGGCCAGCCCCAGCGCGAACAGCAGTCCGGCGAGGATCAGGTGATGGGCGAGGGAGGTGTGTTCCATGGCTCAGGCCTGCCCCTCCGGCGCGTCCTTGCTGAGGGCGACCACCCCGACGAGGGCGGTCAGCAGCAGCAGGCCGGCGATCTCGAGCGGCAGCAGGTACTTGGTGTAGAGGAGGCGGCCGAAGGCCTTGGCGGCGGTGGCGAACTCGGCCGGGGCCGCGGTCAGTTCGGGCGGGGTTGCGCCCGCGGCGGTGCCGGGCACCGCGCCGGACCAGTGGAAGAGCCAGAGCACGCCCGCGGCCAGGAGGAAGAAGACGGCCAGCCCCCCGGCGGCCTTGCGCCAGGGGTAGGCGTCCTTCGGGTCCTCCGTGTCGATGAGCATGATGATGAACAGGCACAGCACCATGACCGCGCCCGCGTAGACGAGCACCTGCAGCACCCCGAGGAAGTAGGCGTCGAGCAGGAAGAAGTCCGCCGCGACGCCGACGAGGGCGAGGATCATGCCCATCGCGGACGAGACCGCGTTGCGACTGAGGACCAGGAGGGAGGCCGCCCCGAGCGTCAGGGCGGCGAAGAAGATGAACAGGCCGTCCGGCATCTTCCGCAAAGTAGGGCGGGAGGGGGTGTTGGAAAGGAGAAAACCAGCCAAAACCCCTTTTAACCCCAGTTATGAGTTTCCCTCGGGCCGGGATTCAGCTCCGACGCAGGGGCAGGTGCCTGCGCATGGTGCAGGCGGGGTGGGACTCCAGCACGGTCCCCTCGTCGAAACGGCTCCGCCAGTCGGGGAAGAAGGCGTCGGCCTCGGGTTCGAGTTCGACGTGCGTCAGCACCAGCTCGGAGCACCAGGGCAGGGCCTCGGCGTAGAGCGCGGCGCCCCCGGCCAGGAAGAGCGTCCGTCCGGGCTCGACCGCCGCGGCCTCGCGCCAGTCCCGCGCGACGACGACGCCGGGCGCGGTGAAGCCGGACCGGCTGAGCACGACGGTGGTGCGCCCCGGCAGGGGACGCCCGATGGACTCGTAGGTGCGCCGCCCCATCAGCAGCACGTGCCCCATCGTCGTGGCCTTGAAGAAGGCGAAGTCCTCCGGGATGCGCCAGGGGAGCCGGTTGCCGATGCCGCTGCCGCGGTTGCGGGCGACGGCCGCGATGGCGATGAGCGGTCGTCCGAGGTCCACGTCAGACGGCCACCGGGGCCTTGATCGCCGGGTGGGGGTCGTAGCCCTCCACCGCGACGTCCTCGAACCTGAAGGCGAAGAGGTCCTTCACCGCGGGGTTCAGGACCAGGCGGGGCAGGGCGCGCGGCTCGCGCGTGAGCTGCAGGTCCACCTGCTCCAGGTGGTTGAGGTAGACGTGTGCGTCGCCGAAGGTGTGCACGAAGTGCCCCGGCCTCAGGCCCGTGACCTGCGCGATCATGTGCGTGAGCAGCGCGTAGCTGGCGATGTTGAAGGGCACGCCGAGGAAGAGGTCCGCGCTGCGCTGGTAGAGCTGGCAGCTGAGCCGGCCGTCGCCGGACACGTGGAACTGGAAGAGCGTGTGGCAGGGAGGGAGGGCGACCTGGTCCGCCTCGCGCGGGTTCCAGCCGGAGACGATGAGGCGCCGGCTCGAAGGGTTGCGGCGGATCTCCTCGACCAGACGTCGCACCTGGTCGACGCCGTCGTCGGCGTAGGAGCCGTCGGGCAGGCGCGTCGCGCCGAAGCGGCGCCACTGGTGGCCGTAGACCGGGCCGAGGTCGCCGGCGCGCCGGCCGAAGCGCGCGCACTGCTCCGCCGTCGCCCACTCGTTCCAGATCGAGACCCCGCGTTCGTTGAGCCACGCGTTGTCGGTGCTGCCCGACAGGAACCAAAGCAGCTCGTGCACGACCGACTTGAGGTGGACCTTCTTGGTGGTCACGAGCGGGAAGCCCTCGGCCAGGTCGAAGCGCATCTGCGCCCCGAAGATGCCCAGCGTGCCCACCCCGGTCCGGTCGACGCGACGCTCGCCGTTCCGCCGCACATGGCCGAGCAGGTCGAGGTACGCCTTCATGGGGTCTGGTTATCCCCCGCGTCAGCCGCACCGCAACACGGAAACGCCCGCGCCGCGGGACCCTTTCACCCTTGCCTCCCCGCCCTCCCGAAGGCACCCATCTGACGGAGCCGACATGAGCGAAAAGCCCGACCTTAACGCCATCTCCCACGACCTCCGGGCCGTGCGTCAGGAGAAGCTCGCCCAGCTCCGGGCGGCGGGGGAGGACCCCTTCCGGGCCGAGTGGGACCAGACCCATGTCGCGGCCGACTGCCCGGCCCTCCTGCCCGAGGGCGTGGAGGAAGGTCCCGAGGTCTCCGTGGCCGGACGGATCGTCGCCCTGCGCGTCATGGGCAAGGCCAGCTTCGTCAAGGTGCTCGACCGTTCCGGCGTCCAGCAGTGCTACTTCACCCGCGACGCCCTCGGCGACCGCTACGACGGCCACTTCAAGAAGCTGCTCGACCTGGGCGACTTCGTCGGCGTCCGCGGCCGGCTGTTCCGCACCAAGACCGGCGAGGTCACCGTGCGCGCCGCGGAGTACCGCCTGCTCGCCAAGGCGCTGCGGCCGCTGCCCGAGAAGTGGGCCGGCCTCGCGGACCAGGACCAGGTCTACCGCCAGCGCTACCTCGACCTCGTGGTCAACGAGGAGTCCCGCCGCCGGCTCCTGGCGCGCAGCCGCATCATCGAGTCCATCCGCCGCTTCCTCTGGAGCCGGCAGTTCACCGAGGTCGAGACCCCCGCGCTCCACTCCGTCGCCGGCGGCGCCGCGGCCCGCCCCTTCCAGACCCACTTCAACGCGCTCGACTGCGACTTCAACCTGCGCATCGCGCTGGAGCTCCACCTCAAGCGCTGCCTCGTCGGCGGGCTCGACCGGGTCTTCGAGATCGGCCGCGTCTTCCGCAACGAGGGCTACTCGCCCCGCCACAGCCCCGAGTTCACCATGCTCGAGGCCTACCAGGCCTACAGCGACTACCGCGGCATGATGGAGCTCGTCCGCACGATGATCCAGACCGCGGCCCGCGAGGCCCTCGGCTCCACCACCATCACGCGGCACGACGGCACGGTCATCGAGCTGGGCGGCGAATGGCGCGAGGCCCGCTACAAGGACCTCGTCCTCGAGCGCACGGGCGACCCCGCCTGGTTCTCCCGCACCAAGGAGGAGAAGATCGCCGCCTGCCGCGCGCTCGGGCTCGAGGAGCCCCGCCCCGACTGGGAGGACTACGAGGTCACCAACGAGGTCTTCGGCAAGCTGATCGAGCCCACGCTCATCCAGCCGACCTTCGTGACGCACGTCCCGAAGGAGCTCTGCCCGCTCGCCAAGATCACCCGCGGCGACGAGTCGACCATCGACGTCTTCGAGCTCTGCATCAACGGACAGGAGATCGCGCCCGCCTACTCGGAGCAGAATGACCCCGACGTGCAGCGCCGGATGTTCCAGATCCAGGCGGGGGCCGAGCAGCACAAGGTCGACGAGGACTTCCTGCTGGCGCTCGAGCACGGCATGCCCCCCGCGGGCGGCCTCGGCGTCGGCATCGACCGCCTGGCGGTCCTGCTGACGGGCGCGGCGAACATCCGGGACGTGATCCTGTTCCCGACGCTCCGCCCGTCCGCGAATCCCTGACCGCCGAAGGTGCCCTGGTTCCTCCATCTCGCGCTCAGGCAGCTCTTCCCACGGGGCAGGCTCTTCCCGGCCTTCGCCACGGTCTCCATCGTCGGGGTGGCCCTCGGGGTCGCCTCGCTGCTCGTCGTGCAGACGGTGATGAACGGCTTCGGCGAGGAGCACCGTCTCCGCATCCGCGAGTCCTTCGGCGACTGCGTGGTCACCTCGCCGGTCCCGCTGGAGCGTCCGGCCGAGCTGGCGCGCGCGTTCCGTACCGACCCCGACGTGCGCTCGGCCTCGCCCTACGCCGAGGGGCCGGCCCTGGTCCGCAACGGGGATTTCTCCGCCGTCGCCGGCGTGCGCGGCATCGACCCGCTCGACCCCGACCAGCCGGCGCGCCGCTACGTCGCCCTGGGCTCCTTCGACGACCTTGACGACGGGCGCGTGGCGCTCGGCGCCGGGCTGGCCCGCGCGCTCCGCGTGCGCGTCGGCGACCGCGTGCAGCTCTGGTCGCCCGCCATGGCCGAGCGCGCCGAGAGGGGAAGGGCGCCCCTGCCGGTCGAGCTCGAGGTCTGCGCGGTGATCCGCACCGGCTTCACCGAGGTCGACGAGCGCGCTGCGCTCATCCCCCTGCGCCGCTTCAACGACCTCTGGTCCCTCGGCGGCCGCGCCCACGGGCTCACGCTCCGGCTCCGCGAGCCGGCGCGCGCGGAGGCGGTGGCCGTCCGCCTCGGCGTCGAGCGCCCCGGGCTGTCCTTCATCCCGTGGCAGCACGTGAAGCGGAACTTCCTCGAGGCGATCCGCTTCGAGAAGACGATGCTCTTCTTCCTGATGTTCATCATCACGCTGGTGGCCTCGTTCTCCATCGGCAGCACGCTCTTCTCCGCGGTCATCCGCCGCACGCGCGAGGTCGGCGTGCTGGCCGCCCTCGGCGCGGGCCGTCTGGAGCTGGTGATGCTCTTCGGCTCGCAGGGGCTCATCATCGGCCTGTTCGGCACGCTCGCCGGCTTCGGCCTCACCTGGACGATCCTGACCTTCCGGGACGGCATCCTCGGCGCCGTGAACGGCATGTTCGGCGACGGCGACATGGTCGCCAACGTCTACCAGTTTT
Organism: Opitutia bacterium; assembly: GCA_046095205.1. GTDB lineage: Bacteria > Verrucomicrobiota > Verrucomicrobiia > Opitutales > UBA953 > UBA953. The sequence continues at coordinate 412 of JBJTIX010000061.1, read as the reverse complement.
CGCGGGTCCCGCTCCACTACGACGGCTCGGACTTCCTCGTCGCCGCGTTCTTCACCCTGGTCACCACCGCCGCCGCCGGGCTCGTGCCCGCGGTCTGGGCGGCGGGCCGCAAGCCCTCGGAGGCCATGCGCGATGCCTGAGCCCGTCCTCAGCGCCCGCCGCCTGTGCAAGGCGTACGCCTCGCCCGTCGGCACGCTGCCCGTGCTCAACGGCGTCACGCTCGACGTCTATCCGGGCGAGTCCGTGTCGATCCGCGGCTCTTCGGGCTCGGGCAAGACGACGCTGCTGCAGATCCTCGGCGGGCTCGACCGTCCCGATTCGGGCGAGGTCGAGGTCGGCCTGGCCGGCCGGCGCGCGCCGCCCTCGCTGCGCCTGGGCCGGCACGTGGGCTTCGTCTTCCAGAACTACCAGC
>JBJTIX010000060.1:0-8293 GCA_046095205.1 Opitutia bacterium | reverse complement strand
CATCACCAGCGGCCGCGTCCCCGCGGAGCCGGACCGCCGCGTCGTCCGCCACCAGGAGCTGACCGACATCCTCGGCGCCGAGGACCACTACGGCGACATGGACTTCAAGATCTGCGGCACCCGCGAGGGCATCACGGGCTTCCAGCTCGACCTCAAGATCCACGGACTGCCGTTCGAGATCGCCAAGGAGGCCATCGCCCAGAACAAGGTCACCCGCGACGCCATCCTCGACACCATGGCGAAGACCATGCCGGCCACCCGCGCCGAGCTGAAGCCCTGCGCCCCCCGCACCCACCGCATCAAGATCCCGTCCGACAAGATCGGCGCCCTCATCGGCCCGGGCGGCAAGAACATCAAGCGCATCACCGAGTACACCGGCTGCCAGCTCGACATCGACCAGGACGACTCCGGCTGGGTCACGATCTTCGCGACCGACGGCGAGTCACTCGCCCGCGCGGTCAACGAGGTCAACCTCATCTCGGCCCAGATCGAGATCAACAAGACCTACAAGGGCATCGTGCGCTCCGTGAAGGAGTTCGGCTGCTTCGTCGAGTGCCTTCCGGGCCAGGAGGGCCTGGTGCACGTCTCCGAGCTCGCCGACCACCGCGTCGAGCGCGTCGAGGACATCTGCAAGCTCGGTGACGAGATCATCGTCAAGTGCGTGGGCATCGACGACAAGGGACGCGTGCGTCTCTCCCGTCGCGCCGCCATCGCCGAGAAGGAAGGGCGCGAATACACGCCCGCCCCGAAGCCGATGGACCGCCCCCGTGGCGACCGTCCGGACCGCGGCGAGCGCCGTCCGTTCCGCGAACGCGGCGGCGACGCCTGAGCGGACCCCAGGTCCCGTCCGAAGCCCCGGCACCTGCCGGGGCTTCCTGTTTTCGGCCGATGCGGTTCCTCAGCGCAGGGCCTTGTCCAGCCAGGCCTCGGCCTCGGCCTTCCACTTCGATTCGCGCAGGGGCCAGCGGTCGGTGTGCGGGTGGATCGCCGCGTCGTTCGGGAACTTGCCGTAGAGGGCGGCCATGTCGACCGTGAGGTAGGTGACGCCCTCGGGGGCGATGGGCTCGAGGAACTTGCGGGTCGCGACGCCGGCATGTCCCTGGCTGACGAGCAGCGGGCGGCCGTTGAGCCGCTTCAGGCGGGCGGCGGACTCTTCGCGGTAGCGGGCGAGGGGCGAGCCCCAGGCGTGCCCCTTCCATTCCGAGACGCCGTCGAAATGGTCATGAGCCCAGCAGGCGCGCCACAGGCGGGCGATCTCGTCGTCGCGCAGGCCGATGAAGGAGATCGCGATGGCCCCGCGCGAGAAGCCGCAGAGCACGACGCGGTCCGCATCGCCCCCGAACTCGCGGCACACGCGCGGGACGTTGGTCTTGGCGTAGGCGGCGGTGGCCTCGGCGTCGCCCCACCAGGTGCGCTGGTTCGATTTGCCGTCGGCGGAGACGTACGGCAGCACGACCCAGATGGCCCGGCCCCGCGTCAGTCCGTAGCCGAGCGAGGCGCCCTCGATCTCGCCGCTGGAGCCGAGGGTGGGGGCGTAGTTGCCGGTGTATTCCGCGATGACCGGCCAGGACTTGCCACGGGCCTTCCAGTCCGGCGTCCAGTCGTCGGGCAGCGCGAGCAGGTGATGGACCTCGGTGCCGGCGTATTCGGGCGCCGTCACGCTGACGCGGCGTCCGGCCTGCGGCGGACCCTTCACGAGCGGCGGAGGCGCGAGGTCGGCGGCGCAGGCCCGGGCGGCGAGCAGGAGCGGCAGGAGCAGGCGGACGGACATGTCAGCGGGGCGATTCGACGACCTGCGTGCGCGTCCACAGGTCGTGCCAGGCGCGACGGTCCTTGCGGAACAGCGGCACGTGGAAGTTCACGATGCCCAGGAGCATGAACACCGGGTTGGGCAGGGCGAAGAAGGCGGATTTCCAGGCCGAGCGCAGGAGGCAGGCGAGGAAGCCGGGCCGGGCGCCTCCGGCGGCGTCGGCGGTGCGCAGCCGGAAGATCCTTTTGCCGAGGGTGGTGCCGGTCGTCGACTCCTGGACCGTGAACGCGGCGAGCATCAGCAGGAAAGTCACCGTGCCGACGTGCCACGTCCAGTTCACCACCGCCTCGACGACGGCCGGCGGCGGATTGAGCACGTGGTCGACGACGCGGCGATTCGCCTCGGCCCCGGGCCGGCTGATCGCCTGCACGTAGAGCCGTGTGAAGCCCTCGATCCATTGCTGCTGGCCCGCGTAGGCGGCGAGCTTCTCGGCGTCCGCGGTCAGGCGCGCCAGCGCATGTCCGCAGATGAAGAGCGGCACGATGTCGGCGAGGCAGGCGAGCGAACGCCAGCCGAAGCCGGCCGGGGAGGGGGGGATCGGAGGCGGTTCAGCCACGGGCGCGTTCGCAGGCCGTGAGCGTGTTCATCATCAGCATCGCCACCGTCATCGGGCCGACCCCGCCGGGGACGGGCGTGATCGCCTCGCACTTCGGGGCCACCGCGTCGAAGTCCACGTCGCCGACGATGCGGAACCCCGTCTTCTTGGTCGCGTCGGGCACGCGGTTGATGCCGACGTCGATGACCACCGCGCCGGGCCTGACCATGTCCGCCGTGATGAAGCGCGGCCGGCCGATGGCGGCCACCACGATGTCGGCCTGCCGCACGATGGCGGGCAGGTCGCGGGTCTTGGAGTGGGCGACCGTCACCGTGCAGTCGCAGCCCTTGGCGAGAAGCAGCGCGGCGGCGGGCTTGCCGACTATGAGCGAGCGCCCCACCACCACCGCGTGCTTGCCGGCCGTCTCGACGCCGGAGCGGCGCAGGAGCTCGACCACGCCGGCCGGGGTGCAGGCCGCGAAGGCTCCGGGCAGCTCCTGGACGAGCCGTCCGATGCTCTGCGTGCCGAAGCCGTCGACGTCCTTGGCCGGCGAGACGCGGTTGAAGACCTCGGTCTCGGGCAGGTGCTTCGGCAGCGGGGCCTGGATGAGGATGCCGTGCACCGAGGCGTCGGCGTTGAGGGCGTCGAGGTGGGCGAAGAGCTCGGCCTTGGAGACGTCGGCGGGAAACACCTTGAGACTGGCCTTCATGCCGACCTCGGCGGCGGTCTTCTGCTTCTTGGCCACGTAGGAGACCGAGGCGGGATCCTCGCCCACGCGCACGAAGGCGACGTGGGGCACCGTCGGGGCGAGTCGTGCGGCGCGCTCCCGGACTTCGGACAGGACCTGCTGGGCGATGGCGTTGCCGTCGATGAGTCGCATGCTGCCTCCTTCATAGGGCCAACCGCGCCAGCAGGGCGAGCAAAGTCCTGCCTCCGACTTTGCTCGCCCTCGGGGTCGGATTCCCACACAGATGGGCCGTGGCCACCGAAGGACCCATGCGCATCCACAAGTTCCTCGCCACCGCGGGGGTCTGTTCCCGGCGTGAGGCCGAGCGGCTCGTCGCCGAGGGCAAGGTCACGGTCAACGGCCGGCCCGCCGAGATCGGACAGCCGGTGGACCCTGCGGTGGACCAGGTGCGGTGCCGGGGGCAGCTGGTGCGTTCCGTCGCCCGCAGGGTCGTCCTGCTCATGAACAAGCCCCGGGGCTACCTCTGCACCAACGCCGACTCCCATGGCGGCCAGACCGTGTTCGAGCTGGTGCCTCCCGAGTACGGGGAATACCGCCTCTTCTGCGTCGGCCGTCTCGACAAGGATTCGGAGGGGATGCTGCTCCTCACCAACGACGGCGACCTGGCCAACCGCGTGATGCATCCATCGGGCGGCGTCATCAAGCGTTACGACGTCACGCTGAACCGTGATTACGATCCGGCGCTCACGCCGCGGCTGCTCAAGGGCGCCGTGGAGGAGGGCGAGCGGCTCAGGTTCCGCAAGGTCATCCGCCTGCCGGACCATCCGGCGCACCTGGAGGTCCATCTGGACCAGGGCCGCAAGAGGGAGATACGCCGCCTTTTCGAGATCTTCGGCTTCCACGTCCGCACCCTCCGCCGGTTCCAGATGGGCGCCCTGGTCATGAAGCGCATGCCTCCGGGGGACTGCCGCCCCCTTTCCGTGAAGGAAATCGGCATGTTGTTCGACGAATAGGGCGGGGGAGGGGTTCGAGGGGTCTTGCCTTCCGGGGGGATGTGGATTAAATATCTTTATCCCCCTTTTTGCTGATGAGCCTCCGGTCCATCCCTCTCATGCTCGCCTGTTCGGCCCTCCTGGCCGGGCCCGAATCCTCCATGCGGCTGGTCTTCGAGGACCAGTTCAACGGGGACAAGATCGATGCCAGCAAATGGAGCTTCAATCCCGCCGTTGTGACCCTCGGCACCAGCCCCGACGGAACCAACAAGGCCACCGTCGTTAACCTGAACATCGTCTCCCGCGGAAAGCCGACCCTTTGGAGCGGTTCCGGCCTCGGTTGCAAGTTTCGCCAGCCTTACGGCTACTACGAGGCGCGGATGCGGATGGTGCAGACGGGTGGACACGGGTGCGGCATGGGCTTCGACATAGGGGCTCCTGAAGGGAAGCGCTTCCCGTCGATGTCCACCGGCTTCGGTTCGGGCGGAGGCGACGGCGTGGGCCTCAGTTTCCACGAGACCACCGAAATGGGCGGACGCAGGTACAACCCGAGCCCCAACCCCGTGAACATGGAGGGAGGCGTCGCCTACAAGCGCTTCAACACCTACGGCGTTCTTTTCACGGATAAGGTGCTTTCGTGGTACATCAACGGCCGCCAGGTCTTCCGTTCCGACCGCTCCAAGTCGGGCGGCGTCCCCGGACAGAACGTCGCCATGCATTTCTCCCACAGCCTGCCCGAGGGCGGCGTCCTGAAGTCCTTCCCCGATCCGACCCTGGCCCCCGAGCCCTTCCAGATCGACTGGGTCAAGATCTACAAGCAGCCCTGATCTTCCAACATGAGCCTGAACCGCATCCTTCCCATCTTCGCCGCCGCCGCCCTCTGCGCCGGGCCCGAGACCAGCATGAAGCTGGCCTTCGAGGACACCTTCAAGGGCAAGGTCATCGACGAGGCCAAGTGGAGCTACGACAAGTCCAACGTGCGCCTCGTCCAGGCCAAGGTCGGCGCCGAGACCAAGCAGGTCGTCAGCCTGGAGATCGTCTCCGCCGGCAAGCCGACCCTCTGGCGCAGCTGCACCCTGAACGCCAAGTTCACCGCGCCGCTGATGTACGTCGAGGCGTCCGTGCGCATGCAGCAGACCAAGAACCGCTGGGCCGGCTTCCGCCTCCGTACCGTCGAGGACAAGATGAACGGCGCCGGCGAGCTCTTCTTCGACAGCCTCGGCGAGGACAAGGTCCGCGTGCACGCGACGCTCGTCAACGCCCAGTCCGGTGGCGCGCAGCGCCTGATTCCCGACAAGCAGCCCGTCAACCTCGACGGCGGCGCCTCCTACAAGAAGTTCAACCGCTACGGCATCCAGTGGACGGAGAAGGCCGCCAAGTGGTACCTCAACGGGCGCGAGGTGTTCACGCTCCGCCGGGACCTGTCCAAGGACGCCCTCAACCTGCATTTCTACCACCACCTGCCCGAGGGCGGCGTGCTGCGCGAGTTTTCCAACCCCACGATGGGCCCCGAGCCCATCCAGATCGAATGGGTGAGGGCCTACGTCAACAAGTGAACTTATGAGAACCCTAACGCTCCTCCTCCTCGCCGCCATCGCCTCGGCACAGTCCCCCACGGCCAACCGCAAGGTCGTCTTCGAGGACCAGTTCAACGCCGCGGAGCTGGACGCCGCCAAGTGGGTCATCAACACCCCGGATCACGTCTCGATCAAGGACGGCAAGGTCCAGCTCGGTTTCAACATGACTCCGACCGGCCCCAGGGGCGGCGGCATCAACACCGCGGGCAAGTTCGAGCAGCAGTTCGGCTACTTCGAGGCCAGCGTGCGCTTCAACGCCTTCGCCGGACACCGCGGGGTGGTCGCCCTGCGTTCCAAGGCGGAGGAGATTCCCGGCTTCGGACTGACCTTCCAGGGCGGCGGCCCCCGCACCACGCCCTGGGCGCGCGTGTCCAGTCCGGGCGGCAGCCGCGACTACCGAGGCGAGAAGGGCGAGGACGGCTACCTGCCCAACGGAGGCGGCTTCAAGAAGTTCAACACCTACGGCATCCTGTGGACCGACAAGGCCTACGTCTTCTTCATCAACAACAAGAAGGTCATGCAGATCGAAAAGCCCGACCCCGTCAAAGCGGCCTACTTTTCCGTCCGTCACGATTCGCTCGAGTCCGACCGCAAGGACTTCAAGGAGAAGAATCTCCCCGACAACGTCGAGGTCGACTGGGTGAAGATCTGGAAGTGATCTTCCCGGCCCCGTGCGCCACCTGCTCCTGATCCTGGTCGCCGCCGTCGCCTCGGCGCAGAGTCCCAAGGTCGGCCGCAAGGTGGTGTTCGAGGACCAGTTCAACGCCCGCAAGCTGGACGCCGCCAAGTGGGACGTTGAAAACGGGAAATTCGTGCAAATTCAGGAAGGGAAGCTGGTGCTCATCTTCCAGCAGTCCGTGAGCGCATCGGGCAGCCATTCGTCCAGCTGCCGGGTGTCCGCCAATCCGAAGCACGCTCAGAAGTCCGGTTATTTTGAGGCCAGCGTCCGTTTCAACGAAGCCAGGGGGCATCGCGGCACTTTCGGCTTCTGTCCCGCGAATCCGGAGCAGATTCCGGCCGTCGAGGCGGTTTTCCTGGGAGCCGGCGGCGACGACATCCTTCCTTGGGGCAGATTTTCTGCGTCCGAGGGCACTCGCGACGCACAGCTTCCCGAACGTCAGCTCATCCTCGGCGGGGGCAGGGGCCACAAGCGCTTCAACGAGTATGGGATCCTATGGTCCGAGAAGTCCGTCGCCTGGTTCCTCGAGGGCAAGAAGGTGATGGAGGTCGAAAGGTCCGAATCCTTCGCCCCGGTGACCGTCTTTCTGGCCCATGGCGACGCCGAGCAGGACAAGAAGCATCGCGGGGTGCTGTCTTTCGGCGGTGACAACTACGTGGGCGTGGCCACCCAGGGGTTCGACAACATCCTCATCGACTGGGTGAAGATCTGGAACTAACCTCTTTACCGTCATGCGCCACCTGCTCCTGCTCCTGGTCGCCGCCGTCGCCGCGGCGCAGAACCCTACGCTCGGCCGCAAGGTCGTCTTCGAGGACCAGTTCAACGCCCCTGCCGTCGACGCCTCCAAATGGAACGTCGGCAACCCCGATCTCGTGAAGATCGAGAAGGGCAAGCTCGTGCTGGGCTTCCAGCAGACTCCCGGCGGGGTCGTCGGCGGCAACCTCAACACCAACGGGAGGTTCGCCCAGCAGTTCGGCTACTTCGAGGCCAGCATCCGGTTCAACGCCTTCCAGGGGCACCGCGGCACCTTCGGCGTCCGTTCCGAAAAGCTGGAGGAGCTGCCCTCGGCTGCGATGAAGTTCGACGGCGCCGGCCTCGACCGGATCTTCCCCTGGGGCCGTTTCGCCAACGCCCAGGGGTCGCGTGATGCGCAGCCGCCCAAGTGGGACGGCATCCTGACGGGCGGGAAGGGCTACAAGCGCTTCAACGAATACGGCATCCTCTGGACCGAGAAGGCCATCACCTGGTACATGGAGGGGAAGAAGATCATGCAGATCGAGAAGCCCGACCCGCTGCAGCCCATGGTGCTCTTCCTTTCGCATTACTTCCTCGAGGACGACCGCAAGCACTTCAAGGAGAAGAACCTGCCGGACAACGTCGAGTTCGAGTGGGTTAAGGTGTGGAAGTGAACGCGCTGACCGCGCAAAAGAGGTTTGCCTGACGCGCCGGCTGGGCATCCTGCGCCTATCCGCCATGTCCGCGCCCTTCGACAAGACCAACCCCTTCGCCGCCCGGCTGGTGGACCGCCGCCGGCTCAGCTCCCCGGCGAGCCAGAAGGAGACCGTGCACTTCGCGGTCTCGCTCGCCGGGAGCGGGCTCACCTACAAGTGCGGCGATTCGCTCGGCGTCTTCCCCTCCAATTCGACGGGTGCGGTCGAGTCGCTGCTGAAGGCGGCGGGTTTCAGCGGCTCCGAGCAGGTGCTCATCCCGAAGGATCCGTCACCGATCACCTTGCGTGAGGCGCTCACGCGGCGCCTGGCCCTCAACGGTCCCACCTACAAGTTCGTCCAGCTCCTGCACGACCGGGCAGGAGAGGCCGACAGGGCTCGTCTGGCCGAACGTCTGGCCGAGGCCGACCCTGAGAAGAAGAAGTCCTGGCTCGAGCAGCGGGAGTTCGTGGACCTGCTGGAGGAGTTCCCTTCCGCCCGGCCCTCCGCGCAGGAGCTGGTCGACGCCCAGCGGCGCCTGATGCCGCGGCTCTACTCCATCGCCTCCTCCCCCAGGCTTCACCC
>JBJTIX010000059.1:0-8785 GCA_046095205.1 Opitutia bacterium | reverse complement strand
AGGGAGGTCTCGGCCTTGGCGAGCGGCTTGGCGGCCCCGGAGGGATTCGGGACGTCGGAGGCCAGGTGGCGGCCGAGGGCGGCGTCGGAGAGCGTGATGATCTCCGAACCGGTGACGACGTCGTTGTTGTCCGTCACGATGACGTCCATGGCCACGTCGCAGAGCTTGCGGGTCATGTAGCCGGCGTCGGCGGTCTTGAGCGCCGTGTCGGAGAGGCCCTTGCGGGCGCCGTGGGTGGAGACGAAGTACTCGAGCACCGACAGGCCCTCGCGGAACGAGGACAGGATGGGGCGCTCGATGATGTCGCCGGAGGGCTTGGCCATGAGGCCGCGGGCGCCGCAGAGCTGCTTGACCTGGGCCTTGTTGCCGCGGGCGCCGGAGTCCATCAGGACGTGCACCGGATTGATGAGCATGCGGCGGGGGTGGCGCGGGTCGCCCTTGCGGGAGCCGGCGACCTTGGACGACTCGGAGAGCGTCTTGTACACGGACTGGGCGACCGCGTCGGTGGCCTTGGACCAGGCCTCGACGACCTTGTCGCGGCGCTCCTTCTCGGTGATGGTGCCCTGCTCGTTCTGGCGCTGGAACTCGCGGACGCTGGCGGCGGCCTCGCGGACGATCTTGGCCTTCTCCTCCGGGTAGATCATGTCACTCACGCCGATGGAGATGCCGGCCTTGGTGGCGACGCGGAAGCCCGCCTCCTTGAGCGCGTCAAGGACCGGGATCGAGGCCTCGCGGCCGCAGTGCTTGTAGGTGTTGAGGATGAGGTCCCCCAGCTGCCCCTTCTTGACCACCGAGTTGACGAAGCCGAGCTCGGCGGGCCAGATGGTGCTGAAGATGATGCGTCCGACCGTGGTGACGATCGTGCGGGACTCCTTGTCGCCGTAGACGGTGTCGCGGCCGCGGTCGGGATTGCTGTAGCGCACCCAGTCGTGGAAGTGCAGCGCGCCCTCGGCCTCGGCGTAGACGGCCTCGGAGACGCTGGTGATGACGGGCAGGCGGGACGCCGCGGGCGGCTTGGAGGCGGGCTCGAGCGTGAGGTAGTAGGCGCCCAGCACGATGTCCTGCGAGGGCGTGAGGATCGGCTTCCCGCTGGAGGGCGAGAAGATGTTGTTCGTGGACATCATCAGGAGCTTGCACTCCATGATGGCCTCGAGGGACAGCGGCACGTGCACGGCCATCTGGTCGCCGTCGAAGTCCGCGTTGTAGGCGGTGCAGACGAGCGGGTGCAGACGGATGGCGTCGCCCTCGATGAGCACGGGCTCGAAGGCCTGGATCGAGAGGCGGTGGAGCGTCGGCGCGCGGTTGAGGAAGACCGGGTGGCCCTTGGTGACCTCCTCGAGGATGTCCCAGACTTCGGGCTTCTTCTGCTCGATGTACTTGCGGGCGCCGCGGACGGTGTGGGCGAAGCCCAGCTCCTTGAGGCGGCGGATGATGAAGGGCTCGAAGAGGACGAGGGCCATCTTCTTCGGCAGGCCGCACTGGTTGAGGCGCAGCTCGGGCCCGATGACGATGACGGAGCGGCCGGAGTAGTCGACGCGCTTGCCGAGCAGGTTCTGGCGGAAGCGGCCGTGCTTGCCCTTCAGCATGTCGGAGATCGACTTGAGCTGGCGGTCGCGGTCCTTCACGGGCTTGCCGTGACGGCCGTTGTCGAGGAGGGCGTCGACGGCCTCCTGGAGCATGCGCATCTCGTTGTGGATGATGACGTCGGGCGTCTTCATCTGGATGAGCTGCTTCAGGCGGTTGTTGCGGTTGATGACGCGGCGGTAGAGGTCGTTCAGATCCGACGTCGCGAAGCGTCCGCCTTCCAGCGGGACGAGCGGGCGGAGGTCGGGCGGGATCACCGGGAGCACGGTGAGCACCATGTGCTCGGGCTTCTTGCCGGAGGCGTCGAAGCCCTGGATGATCTTCATCCGGCGGGCGATCTTCTTCTTGATCTGCTTGGAACGGGTCGAGCGGAGCTGGTCGCGGAGGTTCGCGACGGTCGCGGACAGGTCCATCTTCTTGAGGAGCTGCTGGAGCGCCTCGGCGCCCATGCGGGCCTTGAAGGCGTCGGGGCCGTGGAGCTCGACGGCCTGGCGGTAGGCCTCCTCGTCGAGCAGCTGCTTCTCCTCGAGCCCGGTCTGGCCGGGGTCGATCACGAGGTACTTCTGGTAGTAGATGACCTGCTCGAGCTGGCGGGTCGTCATGTCGAGCATCAGCGACAGGCGGCTGGGCATGCTCTTGAGGAACCAGATGTGGGAGACCGGGATGGCGAGGCGGATGTAGCCCATGCGCTCGCGGCGCACGCGGGAGACGGTGACCTCGACGCCGCACTTGTCGCAGACGACGTCCTTGTACTTCACCTTCTTGTACTTGCCGCAGTAGCACTCGTAGTCGCGGACCGGCCCGAAGATGCGCTGGCAGAACAGGCCGTTCGGCTCCGGCTTGAAGGAGCGGTAGTTGATGGTCTCGGGGCTCTTGACCTCCTTGAGGCCCTTGACCTTGCGCAGGCCGTGCTCGTCGACCTCGTCAAGGAACTGCTCCCCCGTCCAGGCGACGATCTCCTCGGGCGAGGCGATCGAGATGGAGACGAAGTCGAAGGACTGCTCCTTCGCCTCGTTCTGGGTGAACTCGGTGGTGTTCTCCGGTTGGATCATGTCGGTAAGTGCGCGGGGAGGTTCAGTTGCGTTCGGAGGCTCCGCTGCCGAGACGGACGTCGAGGCAGAGGGCCTGCATCTCCTTCATCAGGACGTTGAAGGACTGCGGGGTGCCGCTGGTCAGGGTGTTGTCGCCCTTGACGAGCTGCTCGTAGATCTTGGTGCGGCCCGCCACGTCGTCGGACTTGACGGTGAGGAGCTCCTGGAGGGTGTAGGCGGCGCCGTAGGCCTCGAGGGCCCAGACCTCCATCTCGCCGAAGCGCTGGCCGCCGTACTGGGCCTTGCCGCCCAGGGGCTGCTGCGTGATGAGGCTGTAGGGTCCGGTGGCGCGGGCGTGGATCTTGTCCGCGACGAGGTGGTTCAGCTTCATCATGTAGATGTGGCCGACCACGACGTCCTGGTCGAACGCCTCGCCGGTGTGCCCGTTGATGAGCATCGCCTTGCCGGTCTCGGGGAGGCTGGCCTCCTTGAGGTACTCGCGGATCTGCTTCTCCGGGATGCCGTCGAAGATCGGGGTGGCGACCTTGACGCCGAGCCTGGAGCAGGCCCAGCCGAGGTGCGTCTCGAGGACCTGTCCGACGTTCATGCGCGAGGGCACGCCGAGGGGGTTGAGGCAGATGTCGACGGGGGTGCCGTCGGCCAGGTAGGGCATGTCCTCCACGGGCACGATGCGGGCGACGACGCCCTTGTTGCCGTGGCGGCCGGCCATCTTGTCGCCGACCTGGATCTTGCGCTTGGTGGCGACGTAGACCTTCACGTTCTTGATCGCCCCGCCCTCGTCGACGCCCTGCTCGATGGCCTCGACCTTGCGGGAGCGCTCGTGCTCGAGCTCGTCGAACTTGCGGTGGTAGCCGTCGACGATCTGGCGGATCTTCTGCTTCACGGGCGAGTCGTTCATCTCGATGGAACGCGAGACGGCGGAGAGGCGGCGGAGCAGGGTCTTGGTGATCTTGCGGTTGGCGGGGATGATGGCCTCGCCGGTCTCGGAGTTCTTGACGTCGAGGGGGATCTTCTCGCCGAGCAGGATGTTGGAGAGCGACTCGGTCATCTCGTCGCGCAGGCGGGAGTCGGCGGTGCGGTACTCCTCGTTGACCTTCTTGAGGGCGCGGCGCTGGTCGTTGGGCGAGAGGCGTCCGTCGTCCTTGTCGGTGCGGGAGGAGACCTTCACGTCCATGATGATGCCGGAGATGCCGGAGGGCACGCGGAGGGAGGTGTCCTTCACGTCGCGGGCCTTCTCGCCGAAGATGGCGCGGAGCAGCTTCTCCTCGGGGGCGAGGTCGCCCTCGCTCTTCGGGGTGATCTTGCCGACGAGGATGTCGTCGGGCTTCACCTCGGCGCCGACGCGGATGACGCCGTCGCGGTTGAGGTTGCGCAGGGCGTCCTCGCCGAGGTTCGGGATGTCGCGGGTGATCTGCTCGGGCCCGAGCTTGGTGTCGCGCGCGGTGACCTCGAACTCCTCGATGTGCACGGAGGTGAACACGTCGTCCTTGAGCAGGCGCTCGGAGAGGAGGATGGCGTCCTCGAAGTTGTAGCCGTTCCAGGGCATGAACCCGACCAGGACGTTGCGTCCGAGGGCGAGCTCGCCGCGGTCGGTCGCGGCGCCGTCGGCGATCACCTCGCCGGCCTTGACCTTGTCGCCGCGGCGCACGAGGGGCCGCTGGTTGAAGCAGGTCGAGGAGTTGGTCTTGAGGAACTTGCGCAGGTCGTAGACGTGGACGCCCTTGGCGGGATCGCCCTTGAACTTCTTGTTCTCGAACTGGGCGGGGGAGATCTCGCCGTCCTTGGTCACGACGATGCGGCGGGAGTCGGCGGCGGCGACGATGCCGGGGGCCTCGGCCACGACGACGGTCTTGGAGTCGATCGCGACGCGGCGCTCCAGGCCGGTGCCCACGAACGGGGCCTCGGTGACGATGAGCGGCACGCCCTGGCGCTGCATGTTGGAACCCATGAGCGCGCGGTTGGCGTCGTCATGCTCCAGGAAGGGGATGAGCGCGGCGGCCACGGAGACGACCTGCTGGGGGGAGACGTCCATGTAGTCGACGTCCTCGGGGTCGATCTCGAGGATGTCGTCGCGGAAGCGCACGGTGACCTTGCCCTTGAGGCGGCCGGACTCGTCGATCTCGGAGTTGGCCTGGGCGACCTTGAACTTCTCCTCCTGGTCGGCGGTAATGAACTCTACCTGGCTCGACACCTTGCCGCGGACCACCTTGCGGTAGGGGGCCTCGATGAAGCCGAACTCGTTGATGCGCGAGTAGGTGGAGAGGGAGTTGATGAGGCCGATGTTCGGACCTTCGGGGGTCTCGATCGGGCAGATGCGGCCGTAGTGGGACGGGTGCACGTCGCGCACCTCGAAGCCGGCGCGGTCGCGGTTGAGGCCTCCGGGTCCGAGGGCGGACAGGCGGCGCTTGTGGGTCAGCTCGGCCAGCGGGTTGATCTGGTCCATCAGCTGGGACAGCTGGCTGCGGGCGAAGAACTCGCGGATGGAGTTGCCGAAGGGCTTCGGGTTGACGAGCTTCTGAGGGGTGATCGAGTCGACGCTCTGGTCGTACTCGTTGATGCGGGCCTTGACGGTCTTGATGACGTTCTTGAGGCCGGAGCGGCACTGGTTGGCCAGGAGCTCGCCCACGTTGCGCACGCGGCGGGAGCCGAGGTGGTCGATGTCGTCGATGGTGCCGTCCTTGCCGCGCAGCTTGCAGAGCAGCTTGGTGGCCTCGACGATGTCCTCGGGGGTGATGGTGCGGGTGTCCAGGCCGACCGCGAGGCCGAGGCGCTGGTTGAGCTTGTAGCGGCCGACGCGGCCGAGGTCGTAGCGCAGCGGGTCCTGGAACAGGCGCTGCATGTGGGCGCGGGCGCCCTTCACGTTGACGGGCTCGCCGGGGCGGAGCTTGCGGAAGATCTCCTTCAGGGCCTCCTCCTCGTTGCGCACGGCGCCGATGTCCTTGCGGAGCGAGAGGATGATGGCGCCGTCGTCGAAGGCGGTGTCGAACACGCCGAACTTCTGCTTGGGCAGCTGGCGGTTGATCTCCTTGAGGGTGTCGCGGGTCAGCTTGTCGTACTGCTTGGCGACGACCTTGCCGGTCTCGACGTCGACGATCGGGTCGGCGTAGACGAGCTTGGAGAGCTGCTCCGGCTCAAGGTCCAGGGCGGCCTTGGCGGTGAGCTCGCGGTGCTGGTAGAACAGGGCGAGGATGTCCTTGTCGTCCTTGTAGCCGAAGGCGCGGAGGAGGGTCGTGACGAGGAACTTGCGGCGGCGGCGGCGGCGGTCGAGGTAGACCCAGAGCAGGTCGTTCTGGTCGAACTGGACCTCGATCCAGGTGCCGCGGTCGGGAATGATGCGGAACGCGTGCAGGCGCTTGCCGCTGGTGTGCTCCGACTCCTCGAAGCAGATGCCGGGGCTGCGGTGGAGCTGGGAGACGACGACGCGCTCGGCGCCGTTGACGATGAAGGAGCCGCGGTCGGTGATCATCGGGACCTCGCCCATGAGGATCTCCTCGTCCTTGAAGGACTGCTTCTCGCGGAGGCGCAGCTTGAGCATCACGGAGATCGCGTAGGTCGTGCCCTCGCGGATGCACTCCAGCTCGGTCATCTTCGGCATCTGGAGCCCGTACTCGAGGTACTCGAGGCGGAAGTTGCCGTTGTTGCTCTCGACGGGGAAGGCCTCGCGGAACACCGCCTCCAGGCCGAGGTTCTTGCGGGAGGCCGCGGAGGCGGCGTCGAGCTGCAGGAACTCGTTGAACGAGAGGATCTGGTTCTCGATCAGGTTGGGCGGCGGGATGACTTCACGGAGACGGCCGAAGTTTTTGCGCTCTTGGGGCATGACGTAGGAGGGTGGGCTCGGAAAGGCTGGTGAAGGTGGCGGGCTGGTTTGCCCCGGTTTTTTTTCGCGGCGGGGCGCCGCGTTGGGAAGAAAGGCGGGGAGGGCTGCGCGTGCGCGGCGCCTCCCCGCCTGAAAGCGGGGACGCTGGAGGTTACTTGACCTCGACCTCGGCGCCGGCGGCCTTGAGCTTGGCCTCGATGTCCTTGGCCTCGTCCTTGGTGACGCCCTCCTTGACGGGCTTGGGGGCGCCGTCGACGAGGTCCTTGGCCTCCTTGAGGCCGAGTCCGGTGATGGTGCGGACTTCCTTGATGACGTTGATCGGGTTGGCGCCCTTGGCCTTCAGGATGACGTCGAAGGAGGTCTTCTCCTCGACGGCGGCTCCGCCGGCGGCGGCTCCTCCTGCGGCGACGACGGCGACCGGAGCGGCGGCGGAGACGCCCCACTTGGCCTCGAGGTCCTTCACGAGTGCGGCGATCTCGAGCACGCTCTGCGCGCTCAGCCATTCGACGACCTGTTCCTTGGTGATGTTGCTCATGTTCTTGGGTTCCTTGAACGGTTAGCGTCCGGGGAGGACAATTGAGGGCTCGGGGCCCCTAACCGGGATTCTTTGGATGTTGTGTTGGTTTTGGGTTGGGTTCCCTCCGCCTCGGCGCCGGCCACTCGGCCGGCCTCCGGCGGAGAAAGGGTTCAGGCCGCGGGGGCCTCCTTCTTGGCCTTCGCGTCCAGGACGCGGACGAAGGACGCGGCGGGCTGCGTGAGCAGCGAGAGGAGCTGGGCGCGGATGCCGTCGAGGGACGGCAGCTTGGAGAGGGCCTCGACCTCGGCCTTGGTGAGGAACTTGGAGTCGAGGACCCCGCCCTTCACGTCGAGCTTGGAGAAGTCCTTGAAGAAGGCCACGAGGACCTTGGCCACGCCGGTCGGGTTCTTGCCGCCGGTCACCAGGGCGGTGTGGCCGCTGAGGTGGGCGGAGAGGTCGGGCAGGTTGGCCTGCTTGGCCGCGATGTTGAGGATGCTGTTCTTCACCACGTGGTACTCGGCGCCGTGGACGCGGAGCTGGTCACGGACGGAGGTGGAGTCCTGGACGGTCACCCCGGTGAAGTTGGCGAGGAGGAGGTAGTTCGAGGAGGCCAGCTGGGCGGCGACTTCGTCGACGAGGTACTTCTTTTCGGCGCGCATGGTTGCGTTCGGTTAGGGTTGCGGGGTTCAGGCGGCCACGACGGCGGAGTAGGGACGGAGGTCGATGCCGACTCCCGGGCTCATGCTGGCGCTGACGGTGAGCGAGCGGATGAAGCGGCCGCCGACGAAGCCGGCGGGCTGGGACTTGACGAGGGCGGCGAGCGCGGCCTGGGCGTTCTCGGCCAGCTGCTGGGAGGAGAACGACTTCTTGCCGATCACGATCACGACGCTGCCGGTCTTGTCCATTTTGAACTCAACGCGGCCGGCCTTGACCTCCTTGATGGTCTTGGCGAGGTCGTCCGAGACGGTGCCGGACTTGGGGTTGGGCATGAGTCCCTTGGGACCGAGCACGCGGGCGACCTGGCGGACGTCCTTCATCGCGCTGGTGGTGGAGATGGCGACGTCGAAGTCGAGGAAGCCGCCGTTCACCTTGGCGATGAGGTCGGCGAGGCCGGCGTAGTCGGCGCCGGCGGCGAGCGCCTCGGCGGGATTCTCGGTGAATGCCAGGACCGTGAGCTGCTAGCCCGAACCGTTGGGCAGGGAGACGGTGCCGCGCACCATCTGGTCGGACTGCTTGGGATCGACGCCGAGGAAGGCGGAGATCTCGACGGTCTCGTCGAACTTGGCGGACGGCATCTTCTTGAGGATGTCGACGGCCTGGACGACCTCGTACTTGGCCTTCAGGTCGGCGACCTGGAGGGCGGCGCGGTAGCGCTTGCTGGGGTTCTTGCTCATGGCGACTTTTGGTCTCCTGCTTCGTGCAGTGGTTGGCGGTTTGGGTTGGGAAAGGCGGGGCTCAGCCGATGACCTCGATGCCCATGGAACGGGCGGTTCCGGCGATCATGCGCGCGGCGTTGTCGGGGTTGACGGCGTTGAGGTCCTTCTTCTTGAGCTCCACGATCTCGAGGAGCTGCTTCTTGGTCACCTTGCCGACCTTGTCGCGGTTGGGGACCTTGGAGCCGGACTCGATCTTGGCGGCCTTCTTGAGGAGCACCGAGGCGGGAGGGGACTTGAGGATGAAGGTGAAGGACTTGTCCTGGTAGACGGAGATGATGACCGGGAGGATCAGGCCGGCCTGGTCCTTGGTCGTGGCGTTGAACTCCTTGCAGAACATCATGCTGTTGACGCCCTTGGCGCCGCGGGCGGGGCCCACGGG